>JBDSJB010000522.1:0-4012 GCA_039917665.1 Binatia bacterium | reverse complement strand
CGGCAGCCTCCGCTGAGTCGAAGTGATCAGCCGATTTCGGAACGACGGCGCGCAACGCTCCGCGCCGTACCCGTCATGCGCATGCGCGTGAGCGGTTGTTGCGCCCGCGGCGGCTTTCGCATCTTGCCGTCGAGTCCTTGCATCATGTTGTCGGCGAAGAGATCAGCCTTCCGTTCCGCGTCGGCCCAGAACAGATAGTGCCCCATCTCGTGGTGCACCGTGTGAATCCATTGCCGCATGCTGTTGTACTTCCGCCCGCGCTTCCAGTTCTCGGGGTGGACGAGCGCGATCTTGCCGTCATCCCATGTTCGACCGGCGCCTTTGCCCCAATCGAGATACTCGTACCATTCCACACGAGGCTGTCGCACGCCGTAGAATCGACAAATCGTACCGATGAAACGACGAAAATCGGCTCCACGATAACTCGTAAAGAAATCGCGCAGAGCACGATCGACGTCGCGTCGCGCGCGCACCGTCGGAAGAATCATTCGCATGTTCGGAGCCTCGAAAAGTTGTGAACCGGGAGTGGGGACCGGCAAACCTTACGGGCGTGGAAATGGGCTGTCAACGGGAGGCCGCCGTACGCGCCGCTATAGTCGACACGAGCAGGGTTCGGAGGAATGGCGGCGTAACGGAGGCGTCGGCAACGCCGTTTTCAAAGGCAAAAGGGCGGGCCCGGACGGTCGTCCGGTGCCCGCCTTTCGAGCATCGGCTCAGACTTTACGCACCCCGGACGTAGCGGGTGCCGCGGCGGGTGCCGGTACGCTTCAGCTTCTTTTCCTTCACCCAGCCCGTGAGGCGCTGCGACAGCGTGCCTGGCGCGACACCAGGGACGATGGCGCGCACATCGCTGGCTCTAAACGACGTTTTTGGGAGCTTCGCGAACACCTGATCCCAATCGACGCGACTCCGGCTGCCCCGTCCGCCTCCCGGGGGACGTCCGCGGCGGGCTCCCTTGCCGCCCAGGCTGGCGCCGAGCTCGCTCAAGAGCTCCTGGCGTTGGGTGTTGAGTTTCTCGATCTGGCGCTCGAGCGCGCGCACTTGCTGCATGCCGGCCCGACGCAGGCGTCCCATCATCGCTTCGGCCCGACGCCGCAGAATGGCCAAGGCTCCGGTATTACCGCCGCGCGATCGGACTGCTCGCTTTTTAGCTGCCATGTGTGACCCCCGTTTTGGAATCTTATGATGATGACTAAAACGACGGGTTCACGGATATCAACGCGCTTCTGTAGGCGCAACTGCTTATGTTGAATCATATTGCCGTATTGACGGATTGACCGCGACGGAATTGATCAACGTTTGCGCAGGGATCGGTCAATCGGTCGGATCATCGTCCACCCAATCCCCGGCATACGCCATGGTGAGATGCAGCATTGCTTCAGTAGAGCCGGGATTCTCGTACGCGTGGGGAATGTCTGCTCTGAAAAAGACCACGTCACCGGGTCCAAGCGTAGCGGTGGCATCCCCCGCACGAATGACGAGGGACCCGCGTACGATTACGATGTGCTCGCACGTGTCGGACGCGTGCGCTTCGGCTTCTTCGACCCAGCCGGGTGCGAGCGTCACTTCGTAGACCTCGGGCTCGCGCGGATCGCCGGCCGCGGAAAGTGCGCGGGTGCGAAAGCCGCCACCCGCGGAATCGACGACACGACTTCCGGAGGAGCGGAGCACGTGAAAACCGGTGGTCGCGCACGGGGCGCCAGAGATCATGACGCCGAACGGGACCTCGAAGCATTCTGCGAGCATCCAGAGGCTGCGCAACGTCGGCGTCATGCGTCCGGCCTCGAGGGCCAGCAGTTGATCGCGGGGCAGGCCGCTCCGCGCCGCCAGCTCGTCGACGTCGATCCCCGAGTTGCGGCGGAGCCGTGCGAGATTCGTCGCCACGGCTTCGGGGAGGTCGCGACCGTTCCGCCGATCGTCGCTCCGATCGGTGGTGGCCGAGACGGTCGCGTCAGAGACGAGGGGCGATTGCACCGCCGCCTCTGGTGGCGTGCGCGACGTGATTGGCGGCGTGCCCGGACGAGATCCCCATCGCCGCCCGAGCGCGCCACCGCGAGGCGAGCTTTCCGCCCCCATGACGGGTGGTCTGAGAGTCTCGCTCGACTCGACGGCAGTCGCGAGCGTCGGATGGACGCCCGTGACTGCGAGTTGACGAAGGAACGCTGCGACCTCGACGGACCCGGTACCCATACCGAACCCGTCGAGGCGCAGCGTCACCTGCAGACGCCCGTGACGGCGGCGCTGCATTTCCTGGATGTGTCGCCGCAACGACGCCAGACTTCCCGGCGTCGCTGCGGCTGCGAAGTAGAGCGACTCTTCCCGTGACACGATCCCTGCCTGCAACATCGTTCGCTCGCTTAGAAGCTCACCTGGAAGCGGGTGAGCAGCGCGTCCTCGTGATCGAGCTTCTTGCTGCCGAAGGCTACGTGCCCCGCGAAGTCGGTGCGCTCGTAGTTGAACTGGAACTTGAAATTCTTGTTGAGGTACCAGTTCAGGCCGGCGGTGTGGGCCCACGCGCTGTCGGTGCCTTTGCCGAGCGCGAAGGTGGTCACCTTCGTGTCGATCGGATCATCGTCGAGCTCCGTGTTGGCGACGCGAGCCGCGATCTCGAACGCGCCCCACCGTCCCTGGTACGGGTCGAAGTTGTTGATCGGAGACACCGACTTGAAGGTGTTGTCCTCGACGGTCAACACGTACGACGCCTGCACGAAGAACGCCTTGGCGTCGTAGTCGGCGCGCGCCGCTCCGCCCGCGGTGCCTTCGACCGTCTGCTTGCTGACCGCGTACTCGCCCATCAGACCGAAGGGTCCAAAGTAGTAATAGAGCTGCGGCACGACGCGGTAATGACCGCCGCGCGCGACGACCTTCGCGTCGGCATTGTAGGTGAAGTAGTTCGAACGTCCCCCGGTCTTGTAGGCCAGGCCGGCGATCGATTCTCCGTTGGCGTGGCCGTAGGTGCCGGCGAGACCAAAGCCAAGACCCTTCAGCGGGGCGATGTCGGTCGTCTTGAACGGATTGGTGAAAACCCGACCGGCGAAATCCTTGTCGTCAGTCAGATCGACGTCGCGGCCGGCTTCCGTGTCGAAAACGCCGTTGAAGATGCCGACCTGGTACCCGAGGGAACCGTCGACGAAGTCGCCGTAGAGTTGCAGGCCGACGTCACGGTTGGGGACGAGGTTTTGCAGGATCGAGCGCTCGATGAACGTGAGATCCGTTCCCGATTGCAGCCGCTCGAGGCTGACGGGCGGCTTGAACTTACCGGCGCGGAGCGACGCAAACGAAAAATACTTGATGTCGCCATACGCGTCTTGCAGCACGTGTTGCCGCCGGCGAAGTCCGGCATGATGCGGAAGTCGAACCAGTTGTAGACGGTGCCTTCGAAAATCGGCCGAACGCGGCGGAGGGTGAAGGTCGCGTTGCCGGTGTCCCCGTCGTCTTCGGCGAAGAAACGGCTGTCGGCCTGCACATAACCGCGGAGCTTCAGCTTGAAGTCGCCGCCGGGCGATTGCAGGAAGAAGCCGTCCTGCCAGCCGGCGAGCACTTTCTGCTTCTTGAATGCCTCGTCGACGATGTTCTTCACTTCCGGCTCCGAGACCGGCTTCTCTTCGGCCTGCAGAGCACGTTCGCGTTTCAGTTGTTCGATCTCGGCTTCGAGCGCGCGGAGGCGATCGTCGACGTTGCCGTTGCGCGGCGGACTTCCGCCGTACGAGGCGCTCGGCCCCGTGATGACCATGCCGGCGACCATTGCGCCGGCCAGCCATCGTTTCCAGGTTGCTTCCGTTCTCATGGTGCTGACCTCCCCATCGTCGTTCGCGAGCTTCCGTGTGTCCGGTGGCCGGCGTTGGTTTCGTAGTTCCGTGGTCTCCCGAGGACGGGTCGACGCGCGGGTGATGCTGTCTCGGCCACGGCGCTCACGAAGCCGCCATGGCGGGTCGGACGGTCCTCGTGGGCTCTCGTTCGACCGGTGCAGGGTGGACGCGCGCGCCCCCACGCACGCGCGTCCACCGCCCCC
>JBDSJB010000521.1:0-3202 GCA_039917665.1 Binatia bacterium | reverse complement strand
CGTGCTCGCGCTGAAGGCCATTCGCCAGCTCCGCGCCGACTATCCGATCTGGCGCGACTTTCTCTACGAGTACGAGCCCGGGCGGCTCGCGATCGACGTGCTGAACGGCGGTAGTCTGCTCCGCGAGTGGGTCGACGACCCGGCGGCGACACCCGGGGATCTCGACGCAATCACCGTGCGCGACGAAGCGGCGTGGCACGCGGAGCGGCGCGAGGTCACATCGTCCTGAGCAAAGCTCGCGCGTCGGCGCTTCGTCCGCCGCCGCCAGTGTCATTGGAAGCAGGCAACATGCTGGACTTCGTCTTCGATGAGCGGCTGGCGAATGGCTTCGATCCGTCGACCGCGCCCGGTGGCAACAGCCGCGGCGGCGTCGCGTACGAAGGATCGGCCGGAACATCTATGAGGAGACGCCGTTCTGGCGCGAACTCGTCATCGCTCACGGGCTCGCGCAAGCGATCTCGCCGAATGTCGATTTGGAAACGTCCCATTCGTCTAAGGAGCAGAAAAGGAGACGCTCATGAGTGTGACATTTCCGAATGAGACGCCGGAGTATCGCAGCGCACGCCTGGCCCTTCTGGCGCGCGAAGTGGCGCTACGACGGGAGATGGAGGCCGTTGCGACCCTCTTGCGAGCGCTGCCGCCCGGTGGCGTCGTACCGGAAGACTATCGCTTCGACTGCCTCGACGCGGCTGGCATGCCGTCGAGCGTGCGACTGTCCGAGCTGTTCGGCAGCGGAGATACGCTCCTGCTCTATCACTTCATGTTCCCCCGCCACGTCGCGGACACGCGGCCCGGACCGACGTCCGGCGCCATGGCTGAGATTCCACTGACGGAGGGCCCGTGCCCCTCGTGCACGGCGCTGATCGACATGTGGGAAGGAACGATGCCCCACTTCGAAGGCCTCGGCGGCAGACTCGCCATCGTCGCGAAGACGCCCATCGAGCGTGTCGCGGCGTTCGCGCGCGAAAAGGGATGGAAGCACACCCGGCTGTTGTCGGCCGCGCACAACAGCTTCAAGCGCGACTACCACGGCGAAGACAAAAACGGTCAGCAGGTGCCGATCATGACGGTCTTCAAACGATGGCCCGACGGGGCCATCCGGCTCCACTGGGCCTCCGAGCTGGTCTTCGAGCCGGCCGATCCCGGTCAGGACATGCGGCACATGGGAACCGTCGAGCCGCTGTGGACGCTGTTCGATCTGACGCCGGGCGGGCGGCCGAACGCGGAAGAGCAGCTCGCGTACGGGTGCTGCGGGGCCTGATCGGTGGGCAACGCGCCCGTTGGCGGGGCGGGGTCAGGTGTGCGATCAGCTGACGTCGACAACATCCCTCCCGAGGTGTCGGCATGCGGTTCCGCTCCGTTCTGATTCTGGTCGCTCTCCTCTGCTCTCCGGCCATCGCGCGCGCGATGATGTTCAACGTCACGCTAACGAGTGGGGACGGTCAGTTCCCCGGAAAGCAGGCCGCGCCATTCGGCAACACCGTGGGCCCCGTCGACATCGATCTGACGCCGGACACTCCGGGCTTGCTGCAGATCGCTCAGTTCAGCGGGTTCCAGCCAGGCCAGGTCTTTCCCTATGAGCCGGGTGCCAGCACCACGATCACCCAGACCCTGACCGTGAACGGCGTCTCGACGACCGTGAACAGGACCCTGACGTTGCTGCAGCCCGGTGCCTGCGACCTGGTGCAGGCGCTGTCGCCGGTGACCGTGACGGTCGATCTCGGTGTCGACGGCAAGGTGACGCTGACGCTCGCGACTCCGGCGACGCTCGCGTTTCCCTGCAGCGCCGGCCAGCCGTCGCCGAACACCATCATCATCGTGCCCGGCACGACGACCCCGATCAATGCGGCCGTCCTCGACAACTTCGTTTTCTACAAGGTGAAGGGCAGCAAGGGCGCACCGAAGCTGTTGCCGTTCGGTCCCGTCGAGCTCGACAACCTTTTCGACTTCGCGGCCGTCGACGTCACGAAGATCACGGCGCTCGGCCTTCCCGCTGGCAGGAACGGCGCCGGAGTTTTTGATGACGACACGCACCTCCTCAGCTACGCCATCAAGCGGCGCAAGAGCAGCGGCAAGTTCTTCAAGCTCGCCGACACGGTGATCCCGAACGAATGCGGGCGACTCTACGTGACGCTGGTGAAACTGGAGAGCCTCTTGGTGCCGGTGAACTCCGGCGCGTCGCCGTCGGTGCCCGACACCGGGACGTCCGAGGTCGATCATTTCGTCTGCTACAAGGCGAAGATGCAGAAGAAGCGGCTCTTCAATGGTGCGAAGGTCGACGTCCTGCCGAAGGGTTTCCAGCTTTCCGCCGCCGATCACTTCCAGACCCGACGCTACGACGTGAAGAAGGTCACCCGCGTCTGCCTGCCGGTCGACAAATCCGGAACGCCGATCGTACTGAAGACCGGCAACCCGAAGCCGATCACGCCGTCGTCGATCCGTCACTTCGACAGCAACCTGGTCTGCTACCAGGTGAAGCCCGCCAAGAGCCTGATCGCGCAGAACGCCTGCGGCCCGCTCGTGCCGAAGGACAAGGGCACGAAGATCGTCCCGGCGCCGGCGAAGCAGGAGAAGCAGCTCGGGGTGCAGACCAATGGCCAGCTCGGCGCGGCGACGCTCGACACCGCCAGCGAGCTCGAGATCTGCGTGCCAGTGGCGGTGGAGCTGCCGCTGGCGTGAAGAGGCGTCCGCCGCTCAGCGGGCGGTCGGTTGCCAGCCCGAGAAGAACGTCTCGGCGATCGCGATCGCAGAGGCTTCGCCGCGCGAGCGCGCGTTGGAGGTGTGCACCTTCCAGTCGGTGCGTGTCGCGTTCCAGAGCTTGCGGCCACTCCCCGGCTCGATCAACGCGACGTCGATGTCCACGGTGACCATCGAGTAGTCGGCGCTGTACGGCTCCCACCGGCGGATCTCCGTGCGGAGGACGGGGATGTCGTCCTCGCTCGTGCCGATCCGGAAGCCCTGGTTCTCGAGCTGTACGCGAAAGTCCGCGGCGAGCACGTCCGGGACGGTGGAGGTCTCCGGGTACGCGCCGCCCGCACCGTCATTCGGGCGACGAGGACGGACGATGCACGGCGGGCTACGCGAGCAAACCCTTCAGCAGCCGACAGCCCTCGACCATCGCCACGCGCGACACTGGGCTCACGCTGACCGCGTTGCAGAACCCGTGGATGATCCCGGCGCTCCGTCGGAGCTCGACGCGCAC
>JBDSJB010000520.1:0-2804 GCA_039917665.1 Binatia bacterium | reverse complement strand
CTGATCGCCCTCGAAGGCCGCGAGGTCGTCGTGGTGCGGACGCGCGCCGCCGACGGCACGGAGCACACGACGCGGACGTGGATCGCCGACGCCGAGGCCGCGACCTGGATCGAAGCGGCGAATCCCGAGCGGCCGTTTCTCCGCGACCTCGAGCGCGACCCGGTCCTCACGCTCGATCGTCACGGGCGGACGCTGCAATGCCACGCGACGGTCGCGCCGAATCCCGAGGGCCACACCCGCATCCGCGATCTGCTCGCGGCCAAGTACGGTTGGGCCGATCGCTGGATCGCCCTCGTCGCCGACACCGGCCGATCGCTGGCGGTACGTCTCGATTGCGAGTCCGCGCCGGGAGTCGCGACCGCCAGATGATGAGTGAACGCGTCTGGTACTTCGCCTACGGCTCGAACATGCAGCCCGGCACGTTCGCCGGGCGCCGCGGCATCACGCCGTCGCGGGCGGTCGCGGCGCGCGCTCGCGACTGGCGTCTCGCCCTCGACAAGACGCCACTGCTGCCAATGGGCGAATCGTTCGCGAACCTCCTGGCCGAGCCCGGCGCCGAGACGTGGGGCGTCGCCTACGAGATCACGGCCGACGATCTGGCTCACATCGATCTCACCGAGGGCGTGCTGATCGGGAACTACGGACGCATCGAGGTCGCCGTCGAGTCGGCGGCATCCGATGGTCCGACACGCGCCTTCACGTTGACCTCCGACAAGCGCTCTCCCGAGCTGATCCCCTCGGAGTACTACATGGCGCTGTTGATCGAGGGCGCCGAGACGCACGGCCTGCCCCCAGACTGGATCGCCATGCTGCGGGCGGTCCGGACGTGCGTGTCGAAGCCCGAGGTGATGGCGGGCCGGAAGGTCGTCGACGCCGGCCTCAGCGCCCTGCGTCGCCTGCGCGGCTGAAGACCGGGCTCAGCCGAGCGGATCGAGAGCCAGGAGCGCAGCGTCCTCGGCGTCACCGTCGTCGGTCCCAAGCAGATCGACGCCGAGACGCGCAAAGCGGCGGGCCGCAGCGCCTGGGCGCGGGTCGCGCTCGTGGGTCAGTGCCCACGCCGCGTGATCGACCAGGAGCGCCAACGCCAGCGTCCGGCCGAGCGTGAGGGCAAACCGGCGCGCGCCGGCCTCGACGTGCGCGCCGCCGCGCGCGCTCGCGTCGGCGATCCAGCGTTCGGCGTGCTCCATGGCGGCAACCGCCGCACTGGCGGGCGCACGGAGCGTCGGCTCGCTCATCGCAGCCTCAGCGCGCCGACGGACCTCGTGCCCGAACACCGGCAGCGCCTCGGCGCGCGAGATCGCGCGCAGGGCATCGAGCGCCAGCACGTTGGTCGTCCCCTCCCAGATCGAAAGCACCTGCGCGTCGCGCAAGATCTCGGGAAGACCGGTGTCCTCGACGTAGCCGGCGCCGCCGAAGGCTTCGAGCGTCTCGCTCGCGCCGGCAACCGCTTGCCGCGCGGTCGTCAGCTTCATCAGCGGCTGCAGGAGCCGGAGAAGCGCGGCTTCGTCCTCGGTGATGACCCCGGTCTCCTCGCGGCCGAGCAGCGCCACACCGTGGAACGCGAGATGGAACGCGGCCTCGTGCTCGGCCTGCATCGCGGCGAGCGTGTCGACGTGCAGCGGCTTCTGCGAGAGCGGCGCCCCGAACGCGACCCGCCGTCCGGCGTAGTCGCGCGCGAGCGCCATGCCACGCCGCAAGCTCGCGACCGAGCACACCGAGTTCCAGGTGCGCGTGATGTTGAGCATCGGGGTGATGTTGCGGATGCCGTCGCTCAGCCCGACGACCGGCGTCGCCAGCGTGCCCGCGAGCGTGAGCTCGGCCGTCGGCACCATCCGCGTCCCGAGCTTGTCCTTCAGGCGATTGACCTGGAGGCCGTTCAGACGGCCCTCGGCGTCGCGCACCTCGACGAGGAAGAGCGCGAGCCCGCGGCCGCCCGGGCCGGCGCCCTCGGGGCGTCCGAGCGTCAGCGCCACATCGGCCGTGATCGCCGACGTGAACCACTTGGTGCCGTAGAGCCGCCAGCCCTCCGGCGTCTCGCGCGCGACCGTTTCCGAGAGACCGACGTCGGAGCCGCCCGTCCACTCGGTCATCCATTGCCCGGAGGTCCATGCTTGGGCCGGATCGCGCGACGCCAGCCGTGACACGATGCGGTCACGCAAGGCAGGCGCCGCGGCTACTTCGAGCGTGCGCGCGCAGCCGTCCGTCATGGCGAGCGGACAGGTGTAGACCTTCGACGACGGCGCGAAGAGATAGACGAGGGCGAACTGCTGCACGCGCGAGTACTCGCCGTGCGCCCGCTCGTAGGCCGTCGCGATCAGGCCCTCTTCCACCGCGGCGCGACCGAAGTGCTTCCACGCCTCGGGCACGACGACCTCGTCGATGCGATTCCCCCAGGGATCCCACTGCACGAGCTCGGGCTCTTCGCCGTACGACGCCACCGCCGCGTCGTACAGATCACCGACGGCGCGGGCGCCCATGCGAGAGAGCGATGGGGTGATCGCGTCGAGCACCGCCGCCGGCACGCGCCGGCGGAGAAAACTCTGCAGCACACGATCCGCCTCGAACTGATTGCCCAGCACCGGCGGAGTCTGGAAAAACGCCATGGGAACACCTCCTCGCGGCCGGCAGAGTATGCCGGCCGTGAAAAGCTGTCGACCGCCAGACTCGGTCCGCGCGGCGTTACCGCCTTACGCGCCGCTCCAGCAGCTGATCCTCGATCACCGGAATGAGATCGTCGATCGTCGAGTCCTCGTACCGGCCCGACGTCACTTCCGTGACCTCCGGCACCTGGCTCTCGGGCACCT
>JBDSJB010000519.1:0-3184 GCA_039917665.1 Binatia bacterium | reverse complement strand
GGCACCGGCGAGCTCGACTACACCGGCTACCTGATCCTCAGCAAGCGCATCGGTGACGTCGACCTCCATGCCAACCTTGGCTACGCGGTGCTCGGCGCGCCGGCTGGCACGACCGTCGACAACGTCTTCAACTATGCGGTCGCTGCGACCTACGAGCTGAACGAGCGGTTCGGGCTGTACGGCGAGGTGTTCGGCAACACGACGTCGTCGGCGACCTCGACGACCGGCATGGTCAACCCCGAGTTCGCCGGCGGTGAGCTCGTCGGCGTCGCGGGCGCGAGCTATCGCCCTGCACGCTGGGTTGCATTCTCTCTGGGCGTCAGTTTCGACAACAATGCGGCGGTCCTCGTGCACCCCGGAATGACGGTTTACCACGAACTCTTCTGAGCCAGCCGGCGGTGCCACGATCACTCGTGCGTTTCCCAAGTCAGAGTCGGCGGAGCCGCCACCCATTGACTGAATCGTTCGTCCGCACATTCGCAGGAGCACCCATGAGTCACATCGCCAGCGCTGCCATGGCTTCAATCATCCTTCTGACGTCTGCCGCCAGAGCGGACACATGTCCGGCTACCGTGATCAATGCTGTCAAAAGAGCATTCCCGGACGGAACGATCACGACGTGCGCAGCACACCTCGAGAAGGGTCAGAAGCAGTTCGAGGCGAAGGTCTCGCGTGGCAAGGCGAAGGTCGAGATCGACGTTTCTCCAACGGGAGAGATCCTCGTGATCGAGGAGCCGATCGCAGTCGCTGACCTGCCTGCCAGCGTGGCGAAGGCGTTCGCCGCTCGGTACCCGAAAGCGAAGACGACGAGGGCCGAGAAGATGACCAAGGGCACCGAGTTGAGCTTCGAGATCGCATTCCAGTTCGACGGCCGTCGCAAAGGGGCGACCTTCAAGCTGGACGGCGCGTTCGTCGAGGAAGAATGACCAAGACCGAGGCGCTGGGAAAGGTCCCCCAAGCGACCGTCATCTTTTGGATATTGAAGATAGTCGCGACGACGCTAGGCGAGACGGGTGGAGATGCCGTCACGATGTCGATGCAGCTCGGCTACCTCCTGGGGACATCGATCTTCGCCGCGATCTTCGTCGTGCTCGTGGGTGCGCAGATCAATGCCAAGCGGTTCCATCCGATTCTGTTTTGGGCGGTGATCGTCGCGACCACGACGGTCGGCACGACCTTGGCCGACTTGCTGGACCGCGATCTGGGCATCGGCTACCTCGGGGGAACGACGATCCTGATCGTCCTGCTCTTCGCGACTCTCGCGCTTTGGTATCGGGTCCTTGGCTCGGTGGCGCTCTCCTCGATCACGTCGCGACGGGCGGAGGCGTTCTATTGGGCGACGATCCTTTTCTCCCAGACCCTCGGGACCGCGCTCGGAGATTGGATGGCCGATGAGAAGACGGGCCTCGGGCTCGGCTACGAGGGTGGCGCCGTGGTCTTCGCGTCCGGGCTCGGGCTGGTCGTCGCAGCATATTTCTTCACGAAGCTGTCCCACACAACGCTGTTCTGGGCCGCGTTCATCCTCACTCGACCGCTCGGGGCGATGCTCGGCGATCTTCTAGACAAACCGCACGACTCTGGTGGGCTCGCGCTGAGCAGGTACACGGCATCTGCGGTGCTAATCGGCGCCATGATTCTAGCGATCCTCGTCCTTCCGCACCGCGCGGAGAGGGTTGACAAAGCTGACGACAGCGTCGGGCCGAGATTGGAAAATTGATCTTCGCAGGCGCGGGGCCCTCTCGTGGCCTTCTCGTGCGAAGATGCCCGGCAATGCGCTGGGCCTTCGTGCTGCTGTGCTTGTCAGGCTGCGGCTTGGGCGGCGATCCGGGCATGGACGCGCCACCCCCAGACTACGCGCCCTGGACGATGGTCGTGCTGCCCGACACGCAGATCTATACCAGCCAGTACCCCGAGATCTGGGCCGCCCAGTCGCACTGGATCGCCAAACACGGCCCCGAACTCGGTATCCGCCTGGTCATCCAGGTCGGCGACGTGACCGATGGCAACACGCCGATCGAATGGCAGCGGGCGCAGGCCGGTTTCGACGAGATCGAGGCCGTGGCCTCGCTCGTCGTGGTCCCCGGCAACCACGACTACGACATCGGCCAGGAGCGAGTCTCCGGCCTCACCGCATACTGGCCGGTCGCCCACATCACAGGGCTGCCGACGTTCGGTGGGCTCTACGAGCCCGATCGCAGCGACAACCATTACCAGCGCTTCGAGATCGACGGTCAGTCGTGGCTCGTGCTCGGCCTCGAATGGGCCCCGCGTCCGGCGGTGCTCGACTGGGCCGCCGACGTGCTCGATCGCGAGCCCGCGGCTCATGTGATCGTCGCGACCCACGCCTATCTGTACAGCGACGACCGCCGCTACGACTGGGCGCGCTGGAAGGAGCACCAGCGCTGGAACCCGCACTCGTACGTCAGCTCGATCTGGCCCGAGGTCAGCGATGGCGAGGAGCTGTGGCAGCGAGTGATCGCGCTGCATGGCCACGTCGACCTGGTCGTGTGTGGCCACGTCGCGATGGATGGCGTCGGGCGCGCCATCAGCAAGGCGGCGGACGGCCACCACGTCCACGAGGTGCTGCAGGACTACCAGGGCAACGCGCACGGCGGCGACGGCGACCTCCGTTTGTTCACCTTCCGGGGCAACCACATCGAGGTCCGCACCTACTCACCGTGGCTCGATCGGTTCAGGACCGATGGCAGCAACGACTTCGCGCTGTCCTGGCTGCCCTGAAGCGCACGCTCGAAGTGGTACGTCACACTCGGGATGACGTGCCCGTGATCGCCGGCGCCGCGGCAACCCGGCTCGCCGCGGCGTGAAAATCTGGGTTCTTCGTGCGTGCGGGCGGGCAGGGCGGTGCACCCGAGCACCGCTTCTGCGACCTGATTCAACCGCGGAAAGGTTTCGCGTTCGCGGTTCGCTCGTGAAATGCACCGTGTGCGTGGGTCGTACGACCGCCCACGACCGCCGATGCGAGAACGCACTGCACGATCGCACGTCCCGCGTTCGCCGCCGTCTCCCGCGGTCGGCCGCGCCATCGGCTACTTGGTCGCGCGGGTGCCGTTGAGGGACTGGCGGCTGCTGCAGCCGGTGAGGTCGCCGCAAGCGGCGCCGCCGTTGGTGCGCGCCAGGTAGACGAGGTCGCCTTGGAGAAGGTCGCCGGTGAGGGTCACGTCGA
>JBDSJB010000518.1:0-2824 GCA_039917665.1 Binatia bacterium | reverse complement strand
AAACTCGCCGAGCCAGTCGAGCAGCGCGGGGTCGTCGCTCGTGACGGCAATGGTCGTGTCGAAGTACCGAAACCGTCGACCGGCGATCACTGGCGCGGTCTACTGGAGCCGCCTTGCGGCGGCAAGGCGCCGACTCGCGGCGGCGAGGACCAACTCGCGGCGGCGAGGAGCCGCGCGACTCGCGCATGCGCGGTTCGCCATAGCGTCGGCGCTGGCGAGCGCGCGTCACACGCACCGCAAAGCCGGCAAAGACGCCGGTGCCACCCGCTTTCTCCTTGACCATCCGCGCGCGGCTCACTACCGTCCGCAAACGTTCCGAAGTCCGACCCCGACGGACGAGGCTCACCAAGCATGCCTGACACCTTCACCCCCGATTCAGGCACCGTCGGCCGCATCGCTCACGCGCTCGCGTCCGTTCCCCGTGCCGCGTACTCGGTGCCACACGTGTATCCGTCCGCCGCGCCCGACTACACGTCGGCACCGATGGCGGAGCGGCCGCGGCCGAAGACGGACGAGATGCGCCTCTACGTCCACGTGCCGTACTGCCGGTATCACTGCACCTTCTGCTACTTCGCGGTGAAAGTCGGCGCCGACGCGGCGGCGATGGCGCGCTACGTGCGTGCGCTCGAACGCGAGCTCGCACGCGAGCTCGACGGCGTTCCAGCGGGCATGCCGCTGTCGCAGCTCTTCGTCGGCGGCGGCACACCGACGGCGCTCGAGCCCGAGTACCTCGACGCGATGCTCGGGACCATCTTCGCTCGCATGCCCAGCACCGGCACCGGCGTGCACACCGTCGAGACCTCCCCCGAGACGATCAGCCAGGCGCACATCGCGGCCTTGCGGCGCCACGGCATCGGACGCGTGAGCATGGGGATTCAGAGTCTCGACGGCGACGTGCTCGGGACCGTGCACCGCAAGCAGACGGGGTCGCAAGCGCTCGCCGCCTGCGAGCTCCTCGTCGACTCCGGCTTGATCCTCAACATCGACCTCATCTACGGCCTCCCGCACCAGACGGAGTCGAGCTTCCGCAGCGATCTCGAAACGATCGCGGCCCGCGGCGTGCCGTCCCTCACGCTCTACAGCCTGCGCTCGAACGAGCGCACGCCGGTCGCGAAGTCGATGCGCGACGAGGAACGTTTCGATCTCGTGTCGCTCATGCGGTGGCGCGCCTTCGTGAAGCGCTGCGCCGAAGACCTCGGCTACACCCAGACCCGGTGGCACACGTTCAAGCGCCTCGACACCGTCGCGCGCAATCACGAGCGTCTCCCCTGCTTCGACGATCGGATGTCGGGCTACCAACTCGGCATTGGCATGAGCGCGCGCTCGCACCTCGGCCACACGGTCTACCGCAACCACGACCGCCTGGAGGAGTATCTCGCCCGGGTCGAAGGTGGGCTGAGCCCGGTCGAGCAGATCTTCCCGCTCGCGGAAGAAGACCGGATGACGCAGTTCATCGCCCGCACCATCGGAGACGGCAAGACATTGTCGCGCGCGGAGTACGCTCACGCGTTCGGACGCGCCTTCGACGCAGACTACGGAGAGTTGCTCGCCCGGCTCACCACGGCCGGCCTGCTCGACGACGACGGAACCACGATCGCGGTGAGCGAGCTCGGCGGTCTCCTCTACGACCTCGTGATGCTGGCCTTCTATCCGCCGCGGGCACGCCGCTGGCTCGCGGATCGCGAAAGCCGTGCGTCGTTCGTCCGCTTCGCGGACCCGGCGGTATCGACGTGAAGCGCCACGAGCCCGCGGGCCCCGAGCGCACTGTCCGGCCCGACGCCAGCGCGACCCGCTGGACCGATTGTCTGCCTGATTGGGGAACGACTCGCCCGCAGCGCGACCCCTGGATCGTCGGGTTCTTGCATGGTGAAGGCATCGGCCCCGAGGTCGTGGATGCCGCGCTCGAGGTGCTCGCGGCCGTCGGCGCCGAGACCGGGCTCCGGTTCGACGTGCGGGACGGCGGTGACGTCGGGACGCCGAGCCGCACGGGCGGCGGGCTCAGCGAGAACGTCGCCGAGTTCTGTCACGGCGTCTTCGCCAACGGCGGCGCACTACTGTGCGGACCCGTCGGCGGTCGTTTCGTCTACGATCTGCGCGCCCGCTTCGATCTCTTCTGCAAGCTCGTACCGCTCCGGCCGCACCCCGCGCTCACCGATACGGCGATCATCCGACCCGATCTGCTCGACGGCGTCGACGTCCTGCTCGTGCGCGAGAACATCGCGGGGCTGTATTTCGGCGAGTTCGGGCGGCACAGCGGTGGCCGCGTCGCGTACCAAAACCTCTCGTACAGCGCGGAGCAGGTCGCCCGCATCATCGCGGTCGCCGTCGATCTCGCGCGGACGCGCCGCGGGCACCTGACCGTGGTCGTGAAGCGCGGCGGCATTCCCGAGGTGAGCGCGCTCTGGGCGGAGCAAGCGGCGATCGCGGCGCGCGGCCGCGACGTGGCGATCGAAGTCCTCGAGGTCGACAACGCCGGGTTTCAGTTGGTGGCCAACCCGCGGGCGTTCGACGTGGTCGTCGCGTCCAACCTGTTCGGCGACGTGCTCGCGGACTCGGCCACCGTCATGCTCGGCTCCCGCGGCATGTCGTACTCCGCGAATTTCGGGCCGGCCGGCCGTGCCGCGTATCAGACCGGCCATGGCGCCGCACACGACCTCGCCGGGGCCGATCGCGCCAACCCGATCGCCCAGATCCTCTCGCTCGCGACGATGCTGCGCGAGAGCTTCGGCCTGCCGGACGCGGCGCGCCGGATCGAGGACGCGATCTCGTTGGTGCTGGCAGCGGGGATGCGGACCGCGGACGTTGCCGGGTCCGCGCACCAGGT
>JBDSJB010000517.1:0-5798 GCA_039917665.1 Binatia bacterium | reverse complement strand
GCGCTGGCCGGGCCACAGGCCGTCAGCACGGAGAGGGCCGCGGCGACGATCATCGGAAACGCGCGGCGCATGGTCCTCGTTCTTCCGGGAACGATGCGCGAAGTCCACGCACGAAGTTCTCGCACGAAGTTCTCAGAGGTTGCGGCTTGACCGCCCGCTACTGCGCCGGAAGCTTGATCCGATGGATGGCGTGCTCGCTTTCGGCGACTTTCGTCTCGATCTCGCGAGCGAGCGTCTGGAGCGCGCCGGCAGGGCCGTCGCGCTCACGCCCAAGGCCGCGGGCGCAAGCGCCGCGAGCGCGCGTTCGAGGTGTCCGATGGCTTCTGGATAGGCGTGGCGCTGGAGCGCGCGATCCGCGGCGCGACGGAGATGGATCCGCGCGCGCACGACGTCGCCCGCGACGGTGAAGTGCTGTGCGAGCTCGGGGGCAACGGTCTCGACCGCCGACGCGTAGCCGCGCTCGAGGCGCTCCCCCATGCGCCGATGGAGCTCGCTCCGCCGGGCTGGCGCGAGCTGCTGATAGAGCGTGCTCTGATAAAGCGCGTGAATGAATCCGAAGCGCGCGGTGCGCGCGCCGTCGGGCCAGACGTCGGTGCCGCGGCTGGCGATCATCTGACCGCGGCGGGCGAGGGCCATGAACGTATCCTCGACGGCAGGATCGGCCGTTTCTGGTGCGTCATGGCCACCGGAGGTAGCCGAACCCCGGCGGGCGAGTCCTAGGCGATCGGTAAGATTTCGGTAACGCGCGCCAGACCTAAGGCAGACAGAGCAGCTTGAGGCTGTCCTTGTCGCGGCTCCCGGCCGCCGTGATGGCGCTCGCCGCCAGCGCAACCGCGCCCTTACCGCTGCCGCGACGCGGCACCGCAACATCGACCACCGCCGAGCAGACGTTCGGGGCGGACATGCCGGTGAGGTTGGCCGGTACCGCGGCGAACGCGGCACGGACGGTCGCCAGCTCCGGACGCTGCGCCGCCTGTTTGCTCGACGGCTTGGTGAGCTCCCACGTCGTGAGGGCCGCGGGGCCGCAGCCGGCGACGTCGGTGTTGCCAGCGCAGACGCTCACGTGGAACGTGCAGCTGCCGGCCACCCCGCCATCGAAATCGCAGGTCGGGTCGCCGTCGACGCAGCGTTGCGTGCGACGGAAGTGCCCCTGGCCGTCGACCAAAGGAACGTTGCTGGGATTGGCAACGATCCACTCCGAGAGGCAGTCGCTGGTCCGCGACCCGCCACCCGGGATCCGCTCGTAGGTGCAGCCAGCCGCGCAACCATCGCCCGCGACCCCGTTGCCGTCGTCACACTGGGCGCTGCACCCGGCCACGAGGGTGCCGTCGCCGCACGCGAGCCCCGTGACGACGCTGCATGTCCCGTCGCAGCCGTCGCACGGCGACGCGGTGCCGTCATCGCAGGCTTCGCCGGCGTCCTGCGTCCCGTCCCCGCAGCTCGGGAGGACGCACGACGTCCGACACGTGTTCGGAAGGTCGTCGTCGTTGCCGGCACCGGCGTCGCACTCTTCGCAGCGCGCATCGAGGACGCCGTCGCCGCAGGTGTGGACGTCGGGCGTGCAGAGCGACACGACGTTGGCGTACCCGCGCGCGGCGCCAGGCGCGCCCGCCGTGTACCACGCGTTCAGGAAGCTGCCGCTCGGAAGCCGCGCGGTGCCGACGCGCGGGACCGCCGTCGACGCGAGCTCGAAGCTCGGCTCGAGCGGCGTGAGGTCGCTCGCCAACGGGAGCGCGCGCGGCGCCAGATAGCCGATCAAGGTGTGGCTCACGCCGTAACGGGCCGTCGCGAACGTGACGAGCCATCGTCCCGCCGCGGCGCGGGCGAGCGCCGAGAACGGCGTGTCGCCGGTCGGGAGCACCGCGACGTCGCGTTGCCGGACGTACGCGAAGCTCGCGTTGACCTCCAGCAAGCGGAGCGTCGAGCTCAAGTACACGCCGACCGCCACCAATCCACCGCTCGGCGTCGCGGCAACCGCTTGGATGTCGAGCGACGCGGCCGGCAAGAACGTCGGACCGTATCGGAGCGAGCCGTCACCGTTGAACGAGCGGGCAAGAAACGTATGGACCGAGCCGTCGTGCCACACGACGGTGATGCCGCCGTCGTCGAGTGCGGTCGCTGTCATTGGCAGGCCGCCCTGATTGTCGCCGACGGGAAAGGCGTCGCCGAGCGCGTTGCCGTCGGGGTCGTAGCGGCGGAGCCAGCAGTTGTCGCCCTGCTGCCAGACGAACGCGGAGCCGGCGGGGATGCCGAGCGCCTCGGGCAGCAAGACGTCCTCGTCAGTGGATTGGTCGACCGCCATCTCACTGCCAACCGTCTGACCGGCGGCGTCGAGCCGGCGGCCGAAGAAATGGCGATGGCCGGCGTCGTCGCGCGTGTACCCGACGACGTACCCACCACGGGTATCGGCGGCGAAACGCGGTTGCGCACCGATGGCGAGCGCGACCGGCGCTGCCAGCGGAGCTCCCGCTTGCGAGTAGAGCTGCGACCAGATCGAGCCGCCCGACTGCCACGCGAACACCATGGTACCGTCGGTCCCCATCGCGACCCGGACGCTCGTCACCTCGACGCCGGGATCGACGGGAAACGTCGCCACTTCGAACGGACGAGCCGTCGCGACACCGACGCGACCAAAGACCAACGCGATGACGAGCAGCGCCAAGCAGCGCCGACAGAACTCAAGGGGGAGGCGCATCAGAAGCGCTCGTACCTCGAGCCCGCTCCGCGTCGCAACCCCGGGCGCGTTCAGTTGCCGCCATAACAAGACGCGTGTCGCTCGTGCTGGGGCGGGCATGGTGTGGGGGCTTCGGCGGGTCCGCCGGCCTTGCCGCGGTCCGTACCGAGCGATCCCATCAGCAGCGACCCGAGTGGCCGCCCCGCCTCAGGGTACTTTGGCTTTGAAGCGCGCGCCGTCGTTCTTGCGCACGCCCGCCGCGGGGTAGCGGGCCGCAAAGCAGGCTCCGCTGACGGCCTCGAGCTGCACGCGCAGCGGCACCGGGGCTGGTAGAGGCGGAAGACCGAGCGCCGCGCCCTTCCCTTTCACGGTCACCTTGGCTTTGCCCGTGAGGCCCGGCGTGAGCGTGATGCCGGTGATGCCGCCGGTGGCGCCCCGCGAATCGGTATAGCGGAAACCCTTCGCACCCTTCGGGCGACCGACGCCGGTCCAGCACGCCTTCCGGCCGCAGACGCCGCCGGCCGGCACCGTCGCACCGAACATGAGGCGCGGCGTCGACGTCGACTCGTCGAAGACGCAGACGGTGTAGTCGTCGATCGTGGTGGGGTCGCCGAACGCCGCCACCGGCGTCTCTGCGCCCTTCGTCCAGCGCCATGAGAACGCATCGCTCGTGTCGCGCGGCTTGTTCACGATCGTGAGATCCGCGGCGCTCGTGGCGGTCGGCATCCGGCAGTCGAGACGCGGCGTGCCGACGCAGCCCGCGACCGGATCGCAGCGCTCGCATGTCCCGCAGGCTGCGACGCAGCCGGGGGCGAAGGCCCAGACGCCGCGGGTCGCGGCGTACAGCACGTCGGGAACGGCGGCGCTCGCGTGCAGCGCGGCCACGCGTACCGGTGGCAACCCCGCGTTGAACGGCGCCCACGTCGCGGCGCCGTCGACGCTCCGGAACACACCGTCACGCGCGGTGCCCGCATAGAGCGTCGTCGGCGTGGCCGGGTCGAGCACGAGCGACAGGATTTCGGCCGTCGGCAGCCCGACGTTCACCGCCGCGAAATTCTCGCCGCCGTCGCTGCTCTTGAAGATGCCGTCGAGCAGCGTCCCGGCGTAGACGATGCTCGAGTCGGTCGGGTCGATGGCGATCGCCTTCACGCTCACGTCGCCGAGGCCGGTCGGCGCCCACGACGCCGTGGCGTCCTCGCTCTTCCAGATCCCGTTGGTGTCGATGCCCACGTACAGCACGCTCGCGTCACCGGGATCGAGGGCCAGTGTCATCACGTCGGTGCGATCGAGGCCGTTGTTGCGGGCGGTCCACGTGGTGCCGCCGTTGGTGCTGCGCTGCACGCCCCCGATCAAGGTCGCGGCGTAGAGCGTCTGAGGGTTGCCGGGATCGACGATGAGGGCCGTCGGACCGTCGAAGGTCGCCGCGACCGTCGACCACGTTGCGGCGGCGTCGTCGCTGCGGAACACGCCGCCACCCGCGGCGTATACGCGGCTGGTGGTGTTCGGATCGCCGGCGAGCACCGCGACCCGTGTGGTCGGCAGCCCGGTGTTGGCCGGGGTCCAGGTCGATCCGGCGTCGAGGCTTCGCAGGACGCCGCCACCCTCACGAGCAGCGACGAGCGTAGTCGATGCGCCCGGACTGGCGAGAGCGCCGATGCGCGTCGCATCGAGCCCGGCGTTCGCCGCCGTCCACACGCCCGCCAGCGTGCGAAAGACGCCCGCGCCAGCGGTTCCGGCATACAGCGTCGCGGGCGTGAGCGGATCGATGGCCAGGGCGCCGACGTTGGTCCCGATGAGGCCGGTACTGAACGGGCTCCAGTTGGTCCCGCCGTTCGCCGAGCGCGCGACGCCGCCACCGAACGTCGCCGCGTAAATCGTCGCCGGCGTTTGGGGATCGATCGCCAACGCGAAAACGCGTTGACTCGGCAGGCCGGCGTTGGCGGATGCCCAGGTGGTGCCGCCGTTCAACGTCCGCTGAATGCCCCCGCTGCCGAGCGTGGCGGCGTAGACCGTGGTCGGCGCGGAAGGGTCGACGACCAGCGCCAGCACGTTCTGCTTGTTGGTGGGCACCGGCGCGGTCCACGACGCGCCGCTGTCGACGCTCTTGTAGACGCCGTTGCCGAGCGTCCCCGCGTAGACGGTCGCTGACGTGACGGGATCGACGGCGAGCGCACGGATCGTCACGCTCGACGGCAACCCGGTGGCAGCCAGCATCCACGTCGCACCAGCGTCGGTGCTGCGGAAGACGCCGCCGCCCGCGTTGCCGCCGATGCCGGCGTACAGCACGTCCGGATCGTTGGAATCGATGGCGAGCGCGGTAATGCCGGTACGCGTGAGTCCGGTGCGGCGCGCTTGCCACGTCAAACCGCCGTCGGTGCTCTTGAAGACCGTGTCGTTGGTGGCCGCATAGACGACGTCCCCCGTCAGGGGATCGGTGACGAGCGCGTAGATCACGTGATTCGTGAGACCGTCGTTTGCCGGCTGCCAGGTGACGCCGCCGTTGGTGCTGCGAAACACGCCGTCGAAGGGCGTCCCCGCGTACAGATGGGTCGGCGTCGCCACGTCGACGGCGAGCGCGGTGATCTCACCACCGTCGGGTCCGTGGGTCTGCCAGACCGCCCGCGCACACCGCGGCGTCGCGGCGACGAGCGCCACCACGATCGCGACGATCCCGCACAGGCGGATCGTCGCCGGATGCGACCGTTCAGAAATCGCAGGCACTCGGTGGGCACTCCGTCGCGCCGTCGGTGGCAGTGGACGACGCTCCGGTGTCACGGACAACCGTGAGCGGTCCGCCGTCGGTTTGGAAACAGTTCGCACGCGCCCCGATCGAGGCGCCGGCGCCGGCCGAGCCTTCGCAGCTGCCGGTGGCGTCGAGCGGCGCGCAGCTGCCGATCGTGCAGTTGGCGACCGCGCCGCTGCAGAGCTGATTCAGGCACGGACAATCGGTGACGTTCCAGATGTCGATCTGCGAGCCGGTACCGCTCGAGCAGAACCTGTTGCCGCCCGCCGAGCAATCGCCGCCGCTGGCGCACGGCGTCCCGTCGATGATCGAGCGGCCTTCGAAATCACCGCCACCGAGGTCGATCTTCGCGCGTCCGTCGTTCCGCGCCACGACGAGGCC
>JBDSJB010000516.1:0-3052 GCA_039917665.1 Binatia bacterium | reverse complement strand
GCGCGACCGGCTGGGTCTATGCGCGGAAGACCGCCGGCCTCGCCATGCGCGGCACGCTGCGCTGGGAAAACGTGACCTACGACCTCGGCACGCTCGACATCCACGGACACCACGACTGGAGCGCCGGTTTCATGCGCGCCGAGACGTTCTGGAACTGGGCGTGTCTGGCGGGCCGTACGGCCGACGGCCGGATCGCCGGCCTGAACGTATCGTGCGGCGTCAACGAGACCAGCGTCACCGAGAACTGCTTCTGGGTCGACGGCCGGCTGCACAAGGTCGACACGGTCACGTTCGAGTACGATCAGCGCGACCTGATGCGGCCGTGGCGCGTCCGCTCCGCGGACGGCCGGGTCGCCCTCGACTTCGTGCCGGAGGGTATGCACGTCGAGCGTCTGAACGCCGTGATCCTCGCGACCAACTTCCACCAGCTCTTCGGCCGTTTCGACGGGACGCTCACGACGGCCGACGGCGCGCGCATCGTCATCGAGCGCATGCTCGGCTTCTGCGAGGATCACTACGCGAAGTGGTGACGGCCGCGCGTCGGCGTGACGACGCGCGCTAGATGAAACGGGCGAGGCGGCGGAGCGCCACCTCCGCCTCGGCGACCGTGCGGCGGACGATCTCGCCCGCGGGGAGGATCTCGCGAATCACGCCGCAGCTCTGACCGGCCATCGGCGGAAAGGTCGCGAAGTCGCCGCCGCGAAGCGCGTCCATCAGGCGTGGGGCGAGCTCGGCGGCATTTGCTCCGGCTTCGTCGGGTCGTTCGGACCAATCCGCGAGGAATTGATTGCGAATGGCGCGCACTTCGGCGCCCGGCCACGGCATCATGAGCGCGCGGTCGAACGCCGCGGTCCGAACCGTCGTACTCTCGGCAGAATCGACGATGAGTCGGCGCCAGCCGTCGGGGATCGGCGCTTCCGGCGTTGCGAGGAAGCGCGTGCCCATGAGGACGCCCGCGGCGCCGAGCGCCAGCGCCGCGGCGAGCCCGCGGCCGTCGGCGATGCCGCCCGCGGCCAGCACCGGTACGTCGCCGGCCGCGTCGACGACGGCCGGCAAGAGCGGCAACGTGCCGACGAAGCCGACGTGGCCGCCGCCGTCGGTGCCCTGACCGACGATGACGTCGACGCCGACCGCCGCCGCGTGCGAAGCGTCCGCGGCCGTCGGCACTTGGTGCACGACGCGCACGCCCGCGGCATGCGCGCGCGTGACGAGCGGACCCGGGTCGCCCCACGCGAGCGACAGCACCGGCACGTGCTCCTCGAACGTGACGTCGAGCGCGGTCGGGTCGAGGTGCGCGATCACGTGGTTCACACCGAAGGGTCGCGTCGTGAGCGTCCGGATGCGTTGAATCTCGGCCCGCAGCTGGTCGGGCGGACGGAGCAGCGCGCCGAGAATGCCGAGCCCGCCCGCATTGGAGACCGCCGCGACCAGCTCGGCGGAGGTGAACGTCGACATGCCGGCCTGGAGGATCGGCGCGTCGATGCCGAGGAGATCGCAGACGCGCGTTCGCATCAGCGACCCGTCATGCGCAGACCGGCGGACGGCGCTCGCCCCACAGAACTTCGCGCTCGAGCTGCGACCCGACGCGAATCAGCAGATCCTCGCGTCCGAACGCCGCGACGAATTGCACTCCGATAGGCAGGCCCGCGTCGTTCCAATGGAGCGGCAGCGACATCGCCGGCTGACCCGTCACGTTGAACGGGACAGTGAATGCGACCATGGCGCCGGCTTTCGACCACGCCGCGAGCGGGTTCGCGGGATCGGGGGTCTGCTCGCCGAGCAGCGGCGGCGGCATCGGAATGGTCGGCGTCACGAGCAGGTCGAAGCCGCCCGACCAGAAGGCGGCGACGCGTCGGTTCCACGCGTGCAGGCTCTCGATCGCGGCGAGGTAGTCGCTGCCGCTCACCTTGCGGCCTTCGACGGTGATTGCCCAGTTGTCCGAGTCCATGTCCTC
The DNA here is from genome assembly GCA_039917665.1 of Binatia bacterium. Lineage (GTDB taxonomy): Bacteria > Desulfobacterota > Binatia > UTPRO1 > UTPRO1 > UTPRO1. Next base: position 1,098 of record JBDSJB010000516.1, on the reverse strand, counting down.
CGGACCGAGCGTCCGGCCGAGCACCGCCTCGAATTGCGCGATCTCCCTCGCCTGCGACGTCGCGATCACGCGCAGCCCTGATTGCGTGAGCTCGGGCTCCTCGAGGGCGGCGGGATGCGCGATCTCGACGTGATGACCGAGGCGGGCGAGCAGTCGTCCGGCGTTCTCGACCGCGGTCGTACAATCGGCATGGATCGGCACGACGGGGCTCGTCGGCAGCAATCCGATCCGCAGCGGCTCGCACGGCGCGCCGACCTCGTCGAGGTACGGCCGGAGCGGCGGTGCGGCGCCGTACGGGTCGCCCGGCATCGGACCCGCGACCGCGTCGAGCAGCGCCGCCGTGTCGCGCATCGAGCGCGTGACCGCGAGCTCGAACGCGAGGCCGGCCCACATCTCGCCGGCGGCCGGTCCCAGCGACACGCGTCCGCGCGATGGCTTCAGGCCGACGAGCCCGCACTCGCTCGCCGGAATGCGAATCGAGCCGCCGCCGTCGCTCGCGTGCGCGGCGCCGACCATGCGCGCGGCGACCGCCGCCGCGGCGCCGCCGCTCGATCCGCCGCTCGAGTGCGCGAGGTTCCACGGGTTCCGCGTCGGGCCGTACGCATCGGGCTCGGTAGTCGTCCACGCGCCGAGCTCGGGCACATTGGTGCGGCCGACGATGACGAGCCCGGCCTGCATGAACTTCTCGACCAGGTGCGAGGTGACGGGCGCGCAGTATTTCGCGTCGCGGAGGAAGCGCGTGCCCCAGTGGACGGGATCGCCCTTCCGGATGCCGGACGCGAGATCCTTCAAGAGAAAGGGCACGCCGCGAAACGGGCCGTCGGGCAGCGGGCCGTCGGCTTCCGCGCGGGCACGCGCGAAATGCTCGTGAATGACGGCGTTCAGCTGCGGATTCACCCGCTCGATGCGGCGAATCGCCTCGTCGACGAGCTCCCGCGGCGAGACGTCACCTCGGCGGACGGCTTCGGCTTGTCCCGTTGCGTCCAGGTCTCCGATTGCGGTCGTGTCGGCCATGCCGGCGTCATGGCAAGCGTGCGTCGTTCGGGCAAGGCCGGACGCTCCGCGCCTTGACACGAAGTCGAACGAACCAGCATGAGG
>JBDSJB010000515.1:0-4488 GCA_039917665.1 Binatia bacterium | reverse complement strand
ACCCGAGTACGCCCGCGTGCCCAGCGCAGTCCTAAGCGAACGGTAAAACTTGGGTAACGGTTTCCGGAGCGGCGAAAATGCGTCGTTTCACCGTTCGAGGTTGCGCAGCTGGAGCGCCGCTCGCAGTCTGTGCGAGATGTTACAGATCGGCCCGGAAATTGCTGCTTTGCGCGCTTCGTGGCTCAGGACGACGGCAATCTCAACACGATGCGGCTCCGCATCGGAATGGCCATCGTCGCTGTCCTTCATCCGCTCTTCTGGCTGACCCGGCGAGGCGTCGATCCAAACGAAGGCCAGGTCGAATGGATCCGACTCGCTACTGTCATTGGGGCGATCGCCCTAGTTCTCGTCACGTACACGCCGGTCGGGCAGCGCTTCGGGAAGCGCATCTTCTTGATCGGCATCACGTTGTTGATGCTCTCCGCCTCGACGATCCTGGTGATCCAAGGCTGGGGCACGCAGTACGTGATCGCCCCCGTCATCCTCTTGTTCGCGATCGGGGCCGTCGCGGCCGACACCGTTGAGGCCGTTCTCATCATGTTCCTCGGGGTGTCGCTGCCGCTCTCGATCACGCTCCTGCACGGGTCTCCGGCGCAGGGGCTGCCGGTGAACGCGCTCGTGCTGCTTGCTTCGGCGGGGATCGGTGGGACGGTCGTCAGCTGGTTTCGGAATCGGTCCCACGTGCTGCTGACCCAGGAGATCGAGCGCCGCGAGCAGGTGGAAGCGGATCTTCGCGGGGCCCAAGCCCATCTCGAGTCGATCCTGAACGCGACCTCGGACGGCATTCTCGACGTGCAGTTCACTGCCGACGGACCCCGGATCAGTTTCGCGAATCGCCGGTTCGGGGAGATCTTCGAGTTACCGACGGCGAGCCTCATTGGTGAGAAGGACTCCGTCGTGCGGACGCAGGCGGCGCGCTCGTTCCGGAAGCCGGACGAGTTCGAGCGCTACGTCGCGTGGCTCTACGCCAACCCGGAGGCCGTCCGGGTCGACGAGCTCGAGATCATCCATCCCAAGCCGGGGTTGGTGGAGCGCTGGAGCGGTCCGGTTCGCGATCGCGACGGGGCGGTCGTCGGTCGCGTCTGGGCGTTCCGCGACGTCACCCGCGAGCGGGCGACGCGGCGTGAGCGCGACGAGCACGCGGCTCGCCTCGAAACCGCGAACGCCGAGCTCGAGCGCGCCTCGCGCGCCAAGGATCTCTTTCTCGCCAACCTCTCGCACGAGCTGCGCACGCCGCTCGCGGTCATCATCGGATACCTGAACCTCGTCATCGAAGGGGGCCTCAGCCCCGACGAGTGCCGCGACTTCCTGGTCCGCAGCAACGACAGTGCGATCCACTTGCTGCGGCTCATCTCCGACATGCTCGATCTCACCAAGCTCGAGTCCGGGACCGCGGTGATCGCGGTCGAGCCGATGGCGGCGGCCCCGGTCGTCGAGGAGGTGCGCTCGCTCACCGAGGTGCTCGCCACAGCGAAGGGTCTCCGCATGGACGTGCAGGTCGATCCGACCCTCGCGGTCCGCGCCGATCGACAGCGCGTGAAACAGATTCTCCTCAACCTGGTGGGGAATGCGCTCAAGTTCACCACCACCGGTGGGGTCACCATCACCGCTGCCGCCGAAGCCAATCTGGTCGCGTTCCTCGTGCGCGACACCGGCTGCGGGATACCCTCCGAGCAGCAATCGCTCTTGTTCGGCAAGTTCATGCGGCTCGATAGTCGATCGACCGCGCCCGAAGACGGCGTCGGGCTCGGGCTGAGCATTTGCCGCGAGCTCGTCACGTTGATGGGTGGTGAGATCACACTCACCAGCGCTGGGCTGGAACGAGGAACCGAGGTCCGTTTCACGTTGCCGCGGGCACACGCGACGCAGCGTAGGGCCGCGAATCCTTGACAACTTCGTCGCGGAATCAGTAGGTAAGCGCCGGTTCTGCGGCACGTGGGGTGGATCTGAGGAAGGGGTCGGGGTCGATGCCTGACAAGCCTGGCAAGATTGAAGAGGCGGACTACACCCGCCGTGGGACTCTGAAGGTCGAGCAGGCGGTCGAGCTTCCTCCCGTCCTCGACGTCATCGTTGCCGGTGGTGGGCCCGCGGGCACCGCCGCTGCCGTGCGCTGCAAGGAGCTCGGGCTCTCGTGTCTCGTCGTCGACTACGACGACTTGATGAAGCGCATTCGCGACTACCCGAAGGAGAAGCAGATCCTTCCGAGCTACGGCGGCGGCGACAAGCTGCAGTTCCCCGCCGGTGGTCCGATGCTCTCCGCGCTCACCTTCGACGACATCGACAAAGACGATCTCGTGAAGGTGTGGAAGGGCAAGTACAAAGAGTTCGGCCTCTCCGCGAAGATCGGCCACGAGTTCACGGGCGTCGAGAAGCTCCCCGACGATCTCTGGAGCGTCCGCACGTGGAACCATCGCACCGGCGAAGAAGAGCGCTACCAGGCGAAGAACCTGCTGCTCGCGATCGGCGCCGGCGTGCCGCGTCGGTTCGATATTCCCGGCAACACCGACGGCATCGCGTTCCGCCTCGACGACGCCAAAGAGTACGTCGGCGCGCCGGCGCTGGTGATCGGCGGCGGGACGTCAGCGGCCGAAGCCGTGATCGCGATTTCCGCAGCCAAGATGGCGGCGGAAGACCAGACCGCGGTCTATTGGTCGTACCGCGGCGGCAGCATGCCGAAGGTCTCGAAGGCGCTCTCCGACGTGTTCTTCACGGCCTACGTCGGGAACGGCAACGTGCGCTACCTCGCATTCTCCGAGCCCGTCGCCGTCGTCACCGCCGACGACAAGCTCGACTATTTGTCCGTGCGCACCGACCGCAAGGTCGCCGAGAATCGGCCGTGCGAGACGGTGCACCTCGAGTTCGCGAAGGATCAGGTCGTCGCGTGCATCGGTGAGGATTTGCCGGTGAGGCTGCTGCAGGGCTGCGGCATCAAGATCCCGCTCGTGAACAACCGCCCGCTCATGCTCGTGAACCACGAGGGCGAGACCTCGCTGCCGGGTGTGTTCCTCGTCGGCGACGCGCGCGGTCCGAAGTACCTGCGCTGCACCGACTTCGACGACTCGACCTCGTACGAGCAGGTCGTCGAGAAGCGCAACATCAAGGCCGCGATGGTCGACGCCGTGAAAGCGATCGAGGTCGTCGCGAGCCGCGCGGGCATGGACGTCCCGAAGTCGGTGAGTGCGCCGGCACCGGGTACGCCGCTGCCCAAGGCCGCGGCCCCAACCCCGACTACGCCGGCTCCGGCAGCGCCCGCGATCGTGCCGCCGACGCCGTCGCAACCGTCCGACGCGAAACGTCCGTCGAGCGCAGTGCAGCTCGTGAGCTTGCACCCCGACGACTCGGCGGAAGAGCAGTTCCCACTCTCGAAAGACGAGGTCGCGATCGGACGGAAAGCGCCCGACATCGCCTGTGACGACGTCTACATGGCCGACACGCATGCCGTGCTCGTGCGCCGCGCCGACGGCTACGCGCTCGAGGACAAGAGCGGCGGTGCTGGCGTGTGGCTGCGCGCGAAAGGCGTCGCCGGACGGCCGCTCGCGGCGAACGATCTCGTCTGGATCGGCGCGCAGATCCTGATGGTCGCGAAGCAAGGCGACGGTTGGGCCGTCACGCATTACAACCCCGAAGGCGTCCAACAAGGCACGCACCCGATTCCCGTGAAGGGTCTGATCGTCGGCCGCACCGAGGCCGTGTCGCTCGACAAGGCCGACTTGAGCTTGTCGCGTCGCCACGCGCAGTTCCGCATCGAGAACGGCACGCTCGGCATCTTCGATCTCGGCAGCAAGAACGGCACCTACGTCAAGATGATGGCGCCGACCCAGCTCGTGAACGGCGACGAGTTCCGCGTCGCCAGCAAACGCTTCCGCTTCGAGCAGTTTGCGCCGATCTCGAAGCTCGCGGCGAGCGACGTCGTCGTCGCCGCACCGACGCCCGCTCCGGTCGCAGCGGCGCCCGCTGCGGCGGCACCGGCGCCAGCGCCAGCTGCCCCGGCCGTAGCCGCCGCGCATGCGCCGGCAGCCAGTGGACCGACGGTCGCGCTCGCTGCCGGCGAGTTTGCGTGCCACTACGCGGTCGGCGCGGACGAGGATCTGCTGCACGCGTACTTCCACGACCTCGTGGTGCGCTTCCCCGACTGCAAGGTCGGCAAGGACGGGGCGCCGCGCGATCACCACGAAGAGCCGCTCGATTGGGAGTGCAAGATCGGACAGTGCGGGCTCTGCGCGGTCGAGATCATCGAAGGCGCCGACAACTTCGTCCCGCCCGATCCCGGCGGCATGGAGAAGCCGACCATCGAAAAGGTACGGCAGCTCGATTGGGATCCGAAGAAGTATCGGTTGGCCTGCGTCGCGAAGATCAAAGGTCCAGTGAAGCTCACGATTCCACCCGCCTGAGCGCAACGTCGGCGAGGAAGGCCCAGAGCCATGCGGAGAGTGATGTTGGGGGGCAGGACGAGGCCACGGGCAGGATGGCGTACGGCGGCGATTCCGT
>JBDSJB010000514.1:0-16327 GCA_039917665.1 Binatia bacterium | reverse complement strand
AGCATCGCTTCTTCCTGGCGCTGCTCCTGAACGTCGGCACGCGCGACGACCTGCTCGCGCTCGTCGCGGAGCGCTTTCCCGAGCAGCCTCCGCTCGCGACGGTGATGCGCTGGGCCGACGAGCTGTGCGAGACGACGGAGTTCGGCACGGCCCTCCTCGACGCGGAGTTTCCAGAGACCCAGCCGGATTTCGTTCTGGCGGCGCTCCGACACTTCGTGGAAGGCGGAAAGAAGCTCCCGGCCGCACTCCGCACCCTCGGGGCGGCGGGTGTCGCCGATCGCCGGACCATCTTCGCGCAATCGAGCCTCGCCATCCTCCTCACCTGAGAGTCGCCGCCATGGACATCGATCTCATCGTCCGTCAGTTGCGCTCGTGTGGGTTCGTCGTCGTCGAGGATGCGCTCGCTCCCGCGTTGCGCAGACGCCTCGACAACGGATGCGCGGACACGGTCGCGTTTCCCTTTGCCGCCGGAGGCATGGGCCGCGGTGAGGACCGCACGCGCGACGCGCTCGTCCGCGGCGACGTGGTCAGCTGGCTCGACGACGCAAAGGACGCCGATCATTCCTACCTGAGCGTGATGGAAGCGCTCCGGGTCGCGATCAACGAGCAGCTGTTCCTCGGCTTGCTCGACTACGAAGCGCACTACGCGATCTACCCGACCGGCGCCCGCTACGAGCGACATCTGGACGCGCTCGCGGGTCAGCGCAACCGATTGCTCTCGACGGTCGTCTATCTCAACGGGGAATGGACGGCCGAGGATGGCGGCGAGCTCGTGCTGTACCGCGCGAGCGACGAGAGCGTGCTCGTCCGCGTGCTACCGCGGCCGGGCTCGATGGTCCTCTTTCTGAGCGAGGACTTCCCCCACGAAGTGCTCGCTGCGACCAAGCCGCGTCGCAGCATCGCCGGGTGGTTTCGCGGCCGCGTCGTCGGCGGCGGTTAGGGATCGCGGCGCGTCTGGGCGCCGAGGTAGTCGCGCTTGCCGACGTTGATGCCGTTGTGGCGGAGCAGCGCGTAGGCGTGCGTGATGTGGAAGAAGAAGTTCGGCAGCGCGTGCTCCATGAAGTAATCGGCGCCGCTCATGACCTTGCCTTCCCAGCGCGGCGTGGTGATGACGCGGGTCGCGGCCTCGGCGTAATCTGCCTCCGACACCCCGTCGAGATACGCGCGGACGGAGCGAATTCGTTCGCGCAGCTCGGCGAGCGTCGTCTCGGTATCGGCATGCTCCGGGGCGCTCTTCCCGGTCAGGCGCGACGCCCCGAGCTTCGCCGTGTCGCACGCCGCCTGCACCTGGCGGACGAACGCGAACTGATCCGGCGCCAAGCGCGACTCGACGAGCACTTTGGAATCGAAGCCCTTGGCTTGCGCGTGGGCTTCGGCGGTTTCGAGCCACTTGTCGAGCTGGCCGAGCATCTTCGTCATTTGACGATGGAAGGGATAGAACATGCCGCGACCCTATCCCGACCGCTCATCGTGCGCGATCCAGGCACGATGCCCACCGAGTCGCCGAAAGTGAGAGAAGATGCGTGTACCGGAGAGCCTCGCGGCCCTGTCGGCCGAGGGGATCATCGAGGAGGTCATGCGCCCGCTCCGGAGCGGCAAGGAGGCGCAGATCTATCTGGTGCTCTCGGGTGGTGAGCAGCGGGTCGCCAAGATCTACAAGGACGCCGAGAATCGGACGTTCAAGCAACGCAGCGGGTACATCGAGGGCCGGCGGGTGCGGAACAGCCGGGACCAGCGCGCCATGGGGAAGCACACGAGCTACGGGCGCGCGAAGGACGAGGACGCGTGGCGCTCGGCCGAGGTCGAGGCGATCTATCGCTTGCGGGATGCCGGCGTCCGAGTTCCGGAGCCGTTCCACTTCGTCGACGGCGTTTTGATCATGGAGCTGGTCACCGACGCTGCGGGCAACCCGGCGCCGCGTCTCGGCGAGGTCGCGATGACGGCGGCCGAAGCGCGCGCCGTCTTCGATCGGCTGCTGCGCGACGTCGTCCGCATGCTCGCGGCGGGGCTGGTGCACGGCGACCTCTCCGACTTCAACGTGCTGATGGGGGCGGACGGCCCGGTGCTGATCGACTTCCCGCAATCCGTCGACGCGTCGCGGAACCAGAACGCCCGCGAGCTCCTGATCCGCGACGTCGACAATCTCACCGATTTTCTCGGCCGCTTCGAGCCGGCGGCGACCGGCGTGCCGTACGGGCAAGAGATGTGGAGCCTCTACGAGCGGGGCGAGCTCACGCCGGATTCGGTGCTGACCGGCGAGTGGCAGCCGCCCGAGGCCCTGGCCGACACGACCGCGATCCTGCGCCAGATCGAGGAAGCGGAGCTCGACGAGCAGCGGAGGCGGATCGCGCGCGGGTTGCCACCGATCACGCCGCCGAAGCCGGAACCTTCACCGCCGCAGCAGAACGCGCCGAAGACACCGACACAGACCCCACCGGCGCCCCGCAAGAAGCGGCGCAGGCGACGTCGTCGAGGGTCCGCCGGAGCGGGCCCGGCTCAGGCCGCGCGGCCTTCGAGCTGACCCATGCGCGCGTGCCGATCGGGATCGGCGAGGTACTCTTCGTAGGTCATCGCGAGGTCGTAATGATCCGCGCCCGCGAGCTCGATCACACGCGTGACCAGCGAGTCGACGAACTGCACGTCGTGGCAGCTCAGCACCATCGAGCCCGTGAATTTGAGGAGCCCGTTGTTGAAGGCGGTGATCGACTCGAGATCGAGGTGGTTCGTCGGGCCGTCGAGGAGCAGGACGTTCGGATCCTGCAGCATGAGGCGCGAGATCATGCAGCGCACCTTCTCGCCTCCGGACAACACGCGCGCGCTCTTCTTGCTCGCTTCGCCCGAGAAGAGCATGCGGCCGAGGAAGCCGCGCACGAACGTCTCTTCCTGATTCGGGCTCAGGCGCCGCAGCCACTCGATCACGTTCATGTCCGTGTCGAAGAAGCCGGCGTTGTCCTTCGGGAAGTAGCCGCAGTTGGCACTGCGGCCCCACCGCACGTCACCGGCGTCGGGTTCCATCTCGCCAGCGAGCACCTGCAATAGCGTCGTGGTCGCGAGGTCGTTGCCGGTCAGCGCGATGCGCTCGCCCTTCTTCAGCATGAAGCTCAGATTCTTGAACAGCACCTCGCCCTCGAGCGTCTTCGAGAGCCCGTCGACGACCAGCACGTCCTTGCCGAGCTCACGCTGCGTGTCGAACGCGATGTACGGGTACTTGCGGGACGACGGCCGGATGTCGTCGAGCGTGATCTTGTCGAGCTGCACCTTTCGCGACGTCGCCTGCCGGGACTTCGACGCGTTGGCGCTGAAGCGTTGGATGAACGACTTGAGATCCTTGATGTGATCTTCCTTGCGGCTGTTGGCCTCTTGCCGGAGGCGGAGCGCGAGCTGGCTCGACTCGTACCAGAAGCTGTAGTTGCCGCTGAAGAGCGTGACCTTCTGGAAGTCGACGTCGGCGACGTGCGTGCAGACCTTGTCGAGAAAATGGCGATCGTGGGAGACGACGATCACCGTGTGCTTGAAGTCCATCAAGAAATCTTCGAGCCAGAGGATCGTGTCGACGTCGAGGTGGTTGGTCGGCTCGTCGAGCAGCAGGATGTCGGGCTCGCCGAAGAGCGCCTGCGCGAGCAGCACCCGCACCTTCTCGCCGTCCTCGAGCTCGCGCACGAGCTTCCCTTGCCGGTCGACGGCGACGCCCAGCTGGGTCAGCAGCGCGCTGGCCTTGGCTTCGGCGTTCCAGCCGTCGAGATCCCCGAACTCGGTTTCGAGCTCGGCCGCGCGGATGCCGTCGGCGTCGCTGAAATCGGACTTGGCGTAGAGCGCGTCCTTCTCGACCATGACCGCGTGGAGCCGCGCGTGGCCCATGAGGACCGCCGTCAGCGCTTCGACCTCGTCGAAGGCGAAGTGGTCCTGCCGCAGCATGCTGATGCGCTGGTGCGGCGGCACGATCACCGAGCCGTTGCTCGGCTCCTGGTCGCCCGCCAAACAGCGCAGGAACGTGGACTTACCGGCGCCGTTGGCACCGATCAGCCCGTAACAATTGCCGGGCACGAACTTGAGGGTGACACCCTCGAAGAGCGTACGACCGCCGAAAGCCAATGCGAGTTTGTCCGTCGAGATCATGGTGGGGCTCCAGAAAGGAGGGCTGCTCCTATAAGTCCGGGGCCGCGGGAGCAAACGGGGACGTGTGCGGTTAGTGGGTGGTGGAGTCTGTCAGTGCTGCCGGCGTCCGTGGTTGGGCGGTGTCGCCGGCGGGTGGGGCAGGGTGTGCTCCTACGGTCGCCGGGTTACCGCCACCCAGCGCGTACAACCTGCCGCTGCCCCCATGAACTGCGCACACGCGAGCTGCGGCTCCCCGGAGCACACCCTGCCCCACCCGCCGGCGATGCATCGCAACAAAGAGGATCGAGGCCGCAGACTCGCATCCGCACCGACGGCTCCGATCAGATTTGAGATCGAATGATGATGCAGCAGGTGGGTGGGGCGGGGATGGCTTCGGGGAGCCGCAGCTCGCGTGTGCGCCAGACATGGAGGCAGCGGGCGAGTTTCAAGCGCTGGGTGGCAGCACACCGGCGACCGTAGAAGCCATCCCCGACCCGCCCGCCTGCGGCCACCAATCGCCGCCGCGTGAATCGAGCTGAGGCACTACCTGAGACGCGGTCGCCTGGTAGAAGCACGCGGCCCTCGCTAAGGTCGGCGCGCGCTCATGTTGCGGCTCGCGCTTCGTCGCCTCGCGTTCACACTGCCGACCATGTTGGCGGCCGCGACCCTCGTGTTCCTCCTGATTCATCTCGTGCCGGGCGATCCCGTCGACGTGATGCTCGGCGAGAACGCGCAAGCCGCGGATCGTGAGGCGCTGCGGCGGACGCTCGGACTCGATCGGCCGCTGACCGTGCAGTACGCGGCGTTTCTCGGCGGCATCGCGACCGGTGACCTCGGACGCTCGCTGGTGTCGGGCACCCCCGTTGCCGAGCTATTGGCGGCGCGCTTTCCGGCCACCGCCGAGCTCACGTTCGCCGCGCTCGCGGTCGCAGTCGCGCTGGCGCTGCCGCTCGGGCTCGCCGCCGCCGCTCGGCCGGGCACGTGGCTCGACCGCGGCTCGGTCGGCTTCGCGCTGCTCGGCGTGTCGGTGCCGAGCTTCTGGCTCGGCCCGATGCTGATCATTCTCTTCGCGATTCATTGGCGTTGGCTCCCCGTCTCTGGGCGAGGCACGTGGGCGCATCTGGTGCTGCCCGCCTTCACCTTGGGCTTCGGCATGGCCGCGATCCTGACCCGCATGACGCGCGCGAGCGTCCTCGAATGTCTCAGCGAGGACTACGTGCGGACGGCGCGCGCCAAGGGCGTCGGCCGGGCGCGGATCCTCACGCGCCACGCGCTCCGGAACGCGCTCGCGCCGGTCGTGACGATCCTCGGCCTCCAGTTCGGCGCGTTGCTCGCGGGTACCGTCATCACCGAGACGATCTTCGCGTGGCCCGGACTCGGGCGTTTGCTGATCGACGCGATCAACCAGCGCGACTACCCCGTGGCCCAAGGCTGCATCCTCCTGATCGCCGCGAGCTTCGTCGCCGCCAACGCGCTCGCCGACGTCGTGAACGGCCTGCTCGACCCGCGGATCGGCGCGGCCGCCGCGCGCGGCGGATCGTGATGCGCGCCTCCGTTCGTCTCGTGCTGGGCGCCGTGCTGGTGGCGGTGCTGATCCTGATCGCCGCCGGCGCCGACCTGCTTGCGCCCTACGACCCGGCGGCGCAGATCCTGAGCGAGAACCTGGCACCGCCGGGCGCGCACCACGTGCTCGGCCAAGACAAGCTCGGGCGCGACATCCTCGCGCGCGTGATCTACGGGACGCGCGTCTCGCTCGCGGTCGGGATCGTCACGGTGCTGGTGTCGCTCTTGATCGGCACGACGATCGGCGCCGTCGCCGGTTTTGTCGGCGGCTGGGTCGACGAGCTCGCGATGCGCGTCGTCGACGTGCTGCTCGCTTTTCCAGGCCTGCTGCTCGCGATCGCGCTCACGGGCGTGCTCGGCCCGAGCCTCCGGAACGTCGTGATCGCACTCTGCCTGATCGGCTGGACCGGCTTCGCGCGGCTCGCGCGCGGCGAGATCATGCGGCTCCGCGAGCGCGAGTTCGTCGAGGCGGCACGCGCGCTCGGCGTGCCGGAGCGCCGCATCCTGCTACGCCACCTCGTGCCGCTGCTCGCGACGCCGCTCTTGGTGCAGGCGACGTTCGGGATGGCGGCGGCGATCGTCGCGGAAGCGTCGCTCAGCTTTCTCGGGCTCGGCGCCCAGCCGCCGACCGCGTCGTGGGGGGCGATGCTGAACGACGGCCGCGCCTTCGTGCTGGTGGCGCCGCACCTCACGATCTTCCCGGGCCTCGCGATCATGGTGACGGTGCTCGGTCTGAACTTCCTCGGCGACGGCCTGCGCGACCGGCTCGACGTGCGAACGCCGACCGATCTCTGGCGCTGAGCCGCGCGCTCACGCTTCGGACGTCCTCGCCTCCGCGGCGCCGTCCGGGATCGGCAACGCGACCGTGAACGTCGTTCCCTGCCCGACCGCGGTCGCGACCTCGATGCGGCCGCCGTGGCGCGCCACGATCGCTCGCGAGATGGCGAGCCCGAGGCCGGTGCCACGGCCCGCGTCCTTGGTGGTGACGAAGGGCTCGAAGATGTCGGGCAGGACCTCGGGCGGAATGCCGGCGCCGTCGTCGCGCACGGCGATGCGCACCTCGTTGCCGGCGCGCGCGAGCTCGAGCCAGAGGTTGCCGCCCGGTGTGAGAGCGTCGATCGCGTTCATCAGCAGATTGATGAACACCTGATTCAGCTCGGCGGGCACGCAGATCACCGCGGGCACGTCGGCGTACGACTCGTGCACGACGACGCCCGCCGGCAAGCGATAGCGCAGCAGCGCGAGCGTCCCGACGAGCCCGGGCGTCACCGACGCCGGGCGGCGGACCGTACCGCGCCCGCCGCGGCCGAAATCGCGGAGCTGCGCGAGTAGGCCCGTTGCCCGACTGGTCGCTTCGGCGCAATTCGCGAGCAGGAGCGGCGTCTCGCGGCGCGCCTCTCGGGCATCGGCAAGCGCCTGAAGGGCGTCGGCGAGCGCACGCTGCGGGGCCGGATCGGCGCGCGGGTCAATGAGCGGCGCGTAGAGCCCGACGAGCGGCGCGGAGAGCGTGATGAGCGGCGCGCACAGCGCGAGCGCCCGCTCGTACGCGCGCACGGCTTCGGTGAGCGGCTCGACGGTGCCGGCAAGCACCGTCAGCGGGTTGCCGAGCTCGTGCGCGAGGCCGGCGACCAGGAGCTGGAGGGTCTTCATGCGATCGGTTTCAATGAGCTCGGCCTCGGCCCGCGCCAGCCGGCCGTAGGCGTCTTGCAGGGCGGTATGCGTCTCGGTGAGCCGACGATGGGCACCGGCCAGCTGGCGTTCGCTCCGCGCCAGGCGGCGCGTCAAGTGACCACCGACGAACACCAGAAAGAGCAGCGTCACCCCGAGCGACGAGAGCCAGAGCATGCGATCGGGGGCCACCGCGTCGTGCGTCGTCACGGGCATGTCGGCGACGACGGCGGCGGCGAGGAGCAGCATACCGCCCGCACCCACCATCGCCCCGAGCGTGACGTCGACGACGAGCGCCGTCGTCAGGACCTGAAGGACGTAGAGAAAGAGGAGCGGGCTCGCCGTGCCGCCGGTCGCGACCACGACGTACGTGATGATCAGCGAGTCCCCGAGGCCCGTCCACGCGAGCATGGCGGGAATCCGCTCCCAGCGCGCGACCCGGCGAGCGGCGGCGAGGTTCATGACGGTCCCGGCCGCCGCGGCCGTGAGCGCCGGGCCGAGCGCCGGCAGGACGCCGATCGTCCACGCGGCGACCGAGAGCGCCAGAAAGAGCGCGATCACGGTGCCGCGCACGCGGACCGTCCAGCGCAGACGCTCGGGCGTGAGGCGTCGCCCGAGCCGCCGCTGCGCACCAACGAGCGAGCGCCAGGGTCCGGTCATGCTCCGAGGCTGCCGGCGCCGGCCGTGGGGTCGCAACGCTGCGCGACCGCTACGGGTAACCCATCGTCGGCCTTGCATCGGGCGGCGGGCGGCACTCGTTCCCGGCCCGCGATGCTGTTAGAACCACCCGGCGATGCGCGCCCCTTCCGACGCTTGGACCGCTCCTTACGCATGAGCGCGTCCTCCGCCACGGAATCCCCCCACGTCGAGCTGTCGCACGTCCGTATGGCGTTCGGCACGCGTGAGGTGCTGCGCGATCTCTCCTGCCGGTTCCCACGCGACCGGATCTCGGTGATCCTCGGCGGTAGCGGCACCGGCAAGAGCACGCTGCTCCGGACCGTCGGCGGCCTCGTCCGGCCCCAGTCTGGCTCGGTCATGGTCGACGGCGAGGACATTACGAAGCTCTCCGAATCCGACCTTTACCGAGTGCGGAAGAAGCTCGGGATGATGTTCCAGCAAGGGGCCCTCCTCGACTCGCTGACGGTCTTCGACAACCTGGCCTTCCCACTCCGCGAGCACACCCGCCTCGATCGACGCGCGATCGCCGACGCCGTCCACGTCTGCGTCGAGGCGGTCGGCCTGCAGAACGTCGACGGCTTGCTACCGGGTCAGCTCTCGGGCGGCATGGTGAAGCGGGTTGCGCTCGCGCGCGCCATCATCGGTGAGCCGGTGATCTTGCTCTGCGACGAGCCGTTCTCCGGGCTCGACCCGATCTCCGCGCGCCGCATCGAATCGCTGCTGATCGACATCAACAAGAACCGGGGCGTCACGTTGATCGTCGTGTCGCACAGCATTCCCTCGACCATGCGCATGGCGGATCACGTCGTGGTGCTGCTGAGTGACGGCGTCGTCGAGGGCTCGCCCGCGGATCTCCAGCAGAGCACCGACCCACGCATCATCGCGTTCCTGAGCGATGGTGCCGACCCTTCGGTCACCGCTCCCGACGATCTCCCAGGGACGACGGCGCGTGGTGCCATCCCGGCGCGGGCCGAACGCGCCGCGGCGCCCAAATAAATGCGCGCCATCCAAGACCTCGGCTTCGCGGTGCTGCGGTTCGTCGTCGATCTCGGCGCGCTCACGGTATTCACGCTGCAAGTGATCCGCGCGACCCTCGTGCCACCGTGGCGCTTCCGGCTCTTCGTCGACGAGCTCTTCAAGCTCGGCGTGCTCTCGCTCGTGATCATCTGCGTCTGCGGGCTCGCGGTCGGGATGGTGCTCGGCCTTCAGGGGTACAACACCCTCGTCCGCTTCGGCGCCGCGGAGTCGCTCGGCGCGGTCGTCGGCTTGACCCTCGTCCGCGAGCTCGGACCGGTGTTGACCGCGCTGCTCACCACCGGCCGCGCTGGCTCAGCGACCGCCGCCGAGATCGGGACGATGGTCGCGACCGAGCAGCTCGACGGGCTTCGCATGATGTCGGTCGATCCGATCGACCTCGTGGTGACGCCGAAGGCGCTCGCGATGATCGCGGTGCTGCCGCTGCTCTCGGCGCTCTTCATTGTGTGCGGGCTCGCCGGCGGCTATCTCGTCGGCGTGGGGCTGATGGGGCTCGACGGCGGCAACTACCTGGCGAGCCTGCAGTCGGCGGTCGATTTCCGCGACGACATCCTCGGGAGCTTGCTGAAAGCGCTGATCTTCGGCGTGCTGATCGGCTTGATCGCCACGTATCGCGGCTACCACGCCGCGCCGACGTCGGCGGGCGTCAGCGCGGCGACGACCTCGACCGTCGTCGTCACGTCGGTGAGCATCCTGATCTTCGATTACTTCGTCACCGCCCTGTGGGGAGTGTGAAAACCGCATGAGTCGATCACCCGTTCGTGATTTCGTCGTCGGCCTCTTCGTCCTCGCCGGTCTGGCCGCGATCGCGTACCTGTCGATCAACGTCGGCGGCCTCTCGTACAATGGCCCCGGCGGGCTCACGCTGTATGCCTCGTTCGACCAGACCGGCGGCTTGAAGCCGCGCGCGCCCGTCGTGATCTCAGGCGTGAAGGTGGGACAGATCGCCGGCATCGAGCTCGGAACCGACTACCGGGCACGCGCCACGCTCGACCTCGACGCGAAGCTCGCGCTCCCGACCGACACCACCGCGTCGATCCAAACCGCCGGACTTCTCGGCGATCGCTACGTGGCCCTGCAGCTCGGCGGCGAGGAGAAGACGCTCAAATCGGGCGACGAGATCTCGTTCACCGAGTCGGCCGTGATTCTCGAGCGTTTGATCGGCAAGCTGGTGCACAACGCGCCCGGGCCGAACGACACAACCGAGTAGAGGAGACCCGCATGCGCACTTCCCCACTAGATCGCCTCTGGGCGTCCCTTCTCGCGGTCGTGATCGCGTTCCTGCTGGCCGCGCCGCTGACGGCCGCTGCCGACGAGCAGGAAGCGACCACCAGCGACGCCGGCGCCGACTACGACCCGTGGCAGCGCATGAACCGCGGCATCTTCTGGTTCAACGATCGCGCCGACGTGTACGTCTTGGAGCCAGTTGCCAAGGGTTGGGACGCGATCGTCCCCCAGCGCGCCGAGAACTCGGTCTCGAACTTCTTCACCAACCTGCGGTTCCCGGTCGTGATGGCGAACAACCTCCTGCAGGGAAAGCCCGGCGACGCCGCGATCGACGTCGGCCGCTTCATGGTCAACAGCACGATCGGCATCGGCGGCCTCTTCGACGTCGCGACGCTCTGGGGCCTGCAACGGCACAATGAGGACTTCGGCCAGACGCTCGGCGTATGGGGCGTGCCGCCCGGGCCGTACCTGGTGTTGCCGCTTCTCGGGCCGTCGAATCCGCGCGACACCGCCGGCATCCCCGTCGACTACGTGCTGAGCGTGACGCCGCTCTTCCTGAGCTCGTACTGGTGGACGGGCGCCGGCATCATCAACATCGTCAACGGCCGCGCGCAGGTGCTCGACGAAGTGCAGCAGGCGAAGTCGGCGTCGCTCGACTACTACGTCTTCGTGCGGAACGCGTACTATCAGCGCCGGAAGGCGCTCGTGAACGACCAGAAGGACGAAAGCGGCACGACGCCGACGGACGATCTCTATGACCTCAATGCCATCGACGACCAAAACTCGAAGTAAGCTCGCGGCCGCGGCGCTGTTGCTCGCGTGCATGACGGCGCCCGGCAGCGTGCCCGCGCGCGCCGACGACGCGGCCGTCGCCGTCGTCGAGCGCACCACGAGCGGCGTCATCGCCATCCTCACCGACCAGAAGCTCTCGACCGACGAGAAACGGAAGCGCGTCGAGGACGTCGTGCTCCAGAGCGTCGACTTCGAAACGCTCTCCAAGCTCGTGCTCGCCCGCAACTGGACCCGCTTCAGCGATCCACAACGGACCGAGTTCCTGTCGCTCTTCCGGAATCACCTGTCGATGACCTACGGGCGGAACGTCGAGGGCTACAAGAACGAGAAGGTCACGATCACCGGGTCACGCGCGGAAACCGGCGGCGACTCGACGGTGAAGACCAAGATCCTGCGCGGCGGTCCTGGCGACGTGATGATCGACTACCGCCTCCGGCAACGCGACGGCCAGTGGAAGATCATCGACGTCATCATCGAGGGCGTCAGCCTGGTCTCGAACTTCCGCTCACAGTTCCAGGACGTCGTGTCGGGCGGCGGCCCAGAGAAATTGCTGGAGCTGCTGCGCGAGAAAAACGTGAAGGGCGAGCCGCTGAAGAGTCGTTGAAGCGGTCGTCTACCGCACGAAGTCGATGAAGCCGCGGTCGACGTCGACGGACGCGAGCTTTACGCCGACGCGATCGCCGACATCGAGACCTTCGAAGCCGTGCACGATACGGCCCTCGACGGGGGGATGCAGGGCACGAGCCCACGTCCCTTTCGCGGATGCGCCGGTGACGATGGCGTCGAAGTGGGCGCCGATCCGCGACGAGAGCAGCAGCGCGGCCGCCGATTTCCGGACCTGCCGTTCGACCTTGTCGGCGGCGTTCTCCTGCACGGTGCACCGGGTGGCGATGTCCTGCAGCTCGGCGAGGCCATACGGCGACGGCGTCCCGGTGATCGCCGCTTTCAGCAACCGCTGGGTGACGAGATCGGGATAGCGGCGGTTCGGCGCGGTCGAATGCACGTAGTCGCGGACGGCGAGGCCGAAGTGGCCCTCGCTCGTCGCGCCCGGAGCTTCGGCGACGTACTCGCCCGCGCCGAGCAACTTGACGACGGTGAGCGAGAGATCCGGGAAGCGCAGCGGATCGGCGAGGCGGCGCGCAACGAGAAAACTCTCGAGCGCGGGCGCATCGGGCGCCGCCGGCAGCTCGGTCCCGAACGTCGCGGCGAGCGCGACGAGACGATCCCAGCGCCGCGGCGAGCGGATCACCCGGCGGACCGAGGGAAACTTTTTCTCCGCGAGGAAGTGCGCCGTCGCGCTGTTGGCGGCAATCATCACGTCCTCGATCAGCATGCGCGCGCGGTTCTTGGCGACCGGCCGGAGCGCGACGACCTTGCCGTCTTGCATCTCCACTTTGGGCTCGATCGTCTCGAGGTCGAGCGCGCCGTGCTCGTGCCGCACCTGGCGGAGCGCCTGAGCAACGCCGTCCTGCAAGCGCAACTGCGCATCGATGCCGGTGACGCGCGCTGCCGCCTCCGGGAGCGTCCCGGTGCCGTCGAGCCATGCCGCCACCGAGTCGTACGCGAGCTTGGCGTGGTTGTGGACGAGGCCGCGCAACACCGTCGAGCGGAGCACGGTGCCGGCGTCATCGACGTCGAGCTCGGTGATGACCGCAAGCCGATCTTCGCCGTCGGAGAGCGAGGTGAGGTCGGTCGACAGTCGTTCCGGCAACATCGGGAAGATCTGCGCCGCCGTGTAGACCGACGTGGTGTTGCGGCGCGCGTGGCCGTCGACGGCGCTGCCGACCGCAACCAACGCGTCGACGTCGGCGATCGCGACCTGCAGGCGCACGGCACCGGACGGCAAGCGCTCGGCCACGGTCAGCTGGTCGAGGTCCCGCGAGTCGTCGTTGTCGATCGAGAACCAAAGGAGAGCGCGCTGATCGGCGACCACGGCGTCGGACGCCGGGGCGTGCATCGTGGCGACCTCGGCGAGCGCTGCCGGCGGGAACGCGGGCTCGAGGCCGTACGCGAGCATCGCTCGCCAGGCGATTGCGTGCAGGTCGGCGTGACGGTGTGCCATCAGCGTCTCCTCGTCCGGCTCGTCGTGCCGGGTTTCCGCCGGCCGCCGGCGAGCCACTCGTGCGCGCGAGCGCGAATGGCTTTCCCTTGCGCCTCGCACGAGTCGACGACCAGGCGCACGACCTCGCCCAAGTCGTCCGTCACCACCATCAGATCGAGATCGGCAGGCGCGAGCTTGCCTTCGACCAGCATCGGTCCCCGCATCCAATCCAATAGACCCGACCAGTACGCGCGGCCGAAGAGCACCACCGGGAAGTGGTAGATCTTGCCGGTCTGGATCAGGGTCAGCGCTTCGAACATCTCGTCGAGCGTCCCGAAGCCGCCGGGGAAGATGACGAACGCCGAGGAGTACTTGATGAACATCGTGCGGCGCACCAGGAAATAGCGGAACGACACGAGCGTATCGATGTACGGGTTCGGCTTCTGCTCGAACGGCAGCTCGATGTTGCACCCGATCGAGCGCCCGCCGCCGCGCTGCGCGCCGCGGTTACCGGCTTCCATGATGCCCGGACCGCCGCCGGTGATGACGGCGAACTTGGCGCGCGCCAACCGGAACGCGAGCTCGTCCGCCGCGCGATAGTACGGATCGTCGCGGGTGACCCGAGCCGAGCCGAAGATCGTCACCGCTTTGTCGATCCCGGCGAGCGTGTCGAACCCCTCGATGAACTCGCCCATGATGCGGAGCACCCGCCAGGTATCGGTGTGCGTAAAATCGCCGGCGTCGGCCCCGGAGAACTGCAGGAGCTTCTCGTCCTCGGTGACCTCCGGCGCCGGCGCCGGACGCAACGAGTCGTCCGCCACCTGGCCCGCCCGGTCGGCTTGCCCGGCTTGATAGCGCTTCCGCGCCTCGCAGAAGGCGTCCGACTCCGCTTGCGCCTGACGCGCCATCGTCGACGGAGCGCGACGCGCGGGACGCCGTGGCGCCGGCTTGGCCTTCGCCATTACTTGGTCACGAGCGGCTGACCGGCCTTGGCGCGTTTCTCGAGCGACTCCGCTTCGGTGCCGCCGATCATGTCGCCGACGAGCACGTACTGCCGCATCGACTGGTGAAATGCCGCCGCCGCTTTGTCTTTTTGCCCGAGCGCGGCGTACGCGAAGCCGAGCGCCTTGTGCGAGACGGCATCGCGCGGGTTCAACCGCACCGCCGCCTCGAGCTCGGTGACCGCGCGGTCGTGCATGCCGCGCGACGCGAAGACGGCGCCGAGCTTGGCCCGGCTGGTCGCGTCGTCGGGGGCGTTGGCGGAGGCCTTGCCGTACACCTCGAGGGCACGCTCGCTCTGCCCCTGGCTGTCGAGCTCGGCGCCGAGCTCGAGCGCCGCGCTCACCGACTTCGGATTGGCCGCGACGCCTTCCTGGAACGCCGCGAGCGCCTCGCTCCTCTTGCCGCTCTGACGCGCCAGGAGACCGCGCGTCACGTAGACGCCCTCGAGACCCTCACGCGCGGCGTCCATGTTCGGATCGAGCTTGATCGCTTCCTTGAAGTTCTTGATGGCGTAGTCGTTCATGCCGACGCGCACCTGGCAGAGCGCGAGGTGATGGTACGCCGGGGCGTTCTTCGGGTCCTCGTAGATGATCTTCGAGTAGTTCGACGAGGCGAGGCTCCACTCTCCGCGCGCTTCCTGGCTCTGGGCTTCAGCAAAGAGGCGGGCGATCTCCGCGTCGCTTGTCGCGAACGCCGGGGTCGTGAACGTCAGGATCGAGAGCGCGAGCGCAATCGACGTGCGAGCGATCGTCATGGTGGCATCTCCTCCGTTGGTCAGCGTTGACACTGCGGACAGTAGAACGAGCTGCGCCCGATGATGACGCGGCGGCGAATGACGCCGTCGCAGCGCCGGCAGGGCTCGCCGGCGCGCTCGTAAACGCGAAAGGTGTTCTGAAACGTGCCGGGCTCGCCGCGCTCGTCGCGATAGTCGGAAATCGACGACCCGCGGAGCGTGATGGCCTCGGTGAGCACTCTTCCTGTCTCGGCCACGATGCGCTCGGCGTCGGCGCGGGTGATCCGCGACGTTCGCCGCGTCGGCCGGATGCCGGCGCCGAACAGGATCTCGCTCACGTAGATGTTGCCGAGGCCCGCAACGACCTGTTGATCCATGAGCAGGCTCTTCACGGCGCGGCGCTGACGACGCGCGATGGCGTGGAGGGCAGCGGCGGAAAAGCCGGCGTCGAACGGCTCGGGACCGAGCGCGGCGAGCTCCTCGAGCGCGTCAGGCGGTCCGACCCGCATGAGCCCGAAGCGGCGCGGATCGTGGAAGCGCAGCGTGCGGCCGTCGTCGAGCGTCGCGACGACGTGCGTGTGGGTCCGACGTGGCTCGGCGCCGGGCAGCACGACCATCGTGCCCGTCATGCCGAGGTGCACGAGCCACACCGCGCCGTCGTCGAGGTCCAGCAGCAGATACTTGGCGCGCCGCCGCACTCGCTCGATGCGCCGTCCGGACAGACGGAGGACGAAATCGGCGGCGAGCGGCTTACGCAGACGGCGCTCGTGGACGGCGACGGCCGTGATGCGGCGGCCGGTCACGCTCTCGGCGAGGCCGCGCCGCACCGTCTCGACTTCGGGCAGCTCGGGCATGGCCGTCGTCTACCGCGGCGAGCGCCGCGTGCCGCGCGGCACGCCGGCAGCGTCGAGCGCTTTGCCGGCGGCGTCCGAGAGGCGCGCGAACGTCGCGACGTCGAGCGTCTCGCCCCGCGCGCGGCCGTCGACGCCGGCGGCCGCGAACACCTCTTCCCAGACGGGTGGCGGCAAGGCCAACGGCTCGGCCATCGTCTGCACCGCGTTACGCATCATCTTGCGGCGCTGGTTGAAGGCCGCGCGGACGATCGCCGTCATGAGACGCGGCTCTTCGACGGGGAAGCGCGGCGTCGCCGACAAGTGCACGCGCAACACCTCGGACGCGACCTGCGGGCGGGGATAGAACGCCGACGAGCCGACGCGAAAACGGCCGCGCGGCTGCGCGTAGAGCTGAAAGAGCACCGACGGCGCGCCGTAGGCTTTCGTGTCGACCTTGCCAAGCAGCCGGTCGGCGACCTCTTTCTGCACCATCACCGTGACGTCGGGGAACACATGGCGCTCCTCGATCAACCGAAAGAGGATCGGCACGGAAATGTTGTACGGCAGGCTGGCGACGACCTTTACTTCGGTCTCCGGCACCTCGCCGCGGAGGTCGACCTCGAGCGCGTCGCCCTCGATCACCTTCACCTCGGGATTCGA
>JBDSJB010000513.1:0-20315 GCA_039917665.1 Binatia bacterium | reverse complement strand
CGCCAGCTTCTTGCTCGCCTGCGTCTTCGTGATCGCCGCCGTCAACGTCGTCTTCCCGTGATCAACGTGCCCGATCGTCCCCACGTTCAAGTGCGGCTTCTTCCGCTCGAATTTTGCCTTGCTCATAGAGTGCGTCTCCCTTGGCTACGAAAAACCTGCTGCCGGAAAAAGCCCAGGAGCGGGATCGAACCGCCGACCTCATCCTTACCAAGGATGTGCTCTGCCGACTGAGCTACCTGGGCATTGTGAGCGCCGTTGCCTGAGAGCGGGAAACGGGATTCGAACCCGCGACCCTCAGCTTGGAAGGCTGATGCTCTAGCCAACTGAGCTATTCCCGCATGGAAGCTTGTCACTTGATGGTCACCACAATTCATATGGAGAGGGGAGGATTCGAACCTCCGTAGGCTAACGCCGGCAGATTTACAGTCTGCTCCCTTTGGCCACTCGGGTACCTCTCCGCTGCCAACCATGAAGACTCCGCCGACCGGTCCTCCGAAGCTGGCGATAGGAATCGAACCTACAACCGCCTGATTACAAATCAGGTGCTCTACCGTTGAGCTACGCCAGCGGCCGATGTCGCGTCACGGCGATCATCAACAGCTCGAACGTTTTTCTCGACGATGCCTGCCTCCACTCTGGGGTCCGGACCCCCGCACGATGCTCCCCCCGGTTGGGTGCTGATGTGCCGGAAGTCGCGCTTCGCCGAGCTTTTCCAAGTTGCTTTTAGAGAAACGGATGACGTGCGAACCGCCTTACATATCGACCGACCTGAAAGGTGTCAACAAACCGGCGGGTTCGGAAGCTCAGGCTGAGAGGCGGGAGCGGATCTCATGGATCCCGATGGCGGCCGCAGCACTTGCATTCAGGGAGGAAATTCGCCCCCGAACGGAGATCGAGACAGTGAAATCACAGGACCGCGCAACCAAGGGGCGCATCCCCTTGCCCTCCCCTCCGATCACGACGGAGGCCCGTTCGAACGTCGGAAGGTCTTGAAATTTCGAGGTCCCGGCCGCATCGAGGCCAACGATCCAGTACCCAGCTTCCTTGATCTGCTCGAGGGCGCGCACGAGGTTCACCACCTGAACGATGGGAAGGTGGATCGCCGCTCCGGACGACGCCCTGATCACGGTCGGCGTGACCCCTACGCTCCGGTCCTTCGGGACAACGACCCCCCCAGCCCCGAGCACCTC
Source organism: Binatia bacterium (assembly GCA_039917665.1). Taxonomy (GTDB): domain Bacteria; phylum Desulfobacterota; class Binatia; order UTPRO1; family UTPRO1; genus UTPRO1. The sequence continues at coordinate 19,125 of JBDSJB010000513.1, read as the reverse complement.
GGCCGATCGCACGATCGCCCCGAGATTCTGTGGGTCGGTGATACCGTCCAGGACAACCAGAAGCGGAGGGGCGGCACGCAGCAAGTCCTCGATGGCCATGAAGGCAAAAAGCTTCGTCCGGGCCGCCACCCCTTGATGGTGGGCGCCGCCGGTCAGCTGATCGAGGACGCTGCGGTCGGTGACCTCGACAGCGATCCCCAGGCCACGAGCCTCGGCAGTCACGCGTTCCCCGTTTTGCAGTGCGGGCGCGAGGTAAAGCTTCTCGACCAAGCTCGGCGAGACCCGCAGTAGTTCGAGGACGGGATTCAGCCCACACAGTACATCGCTCTGTGGAGCGGTCTCGGGACGACGCTTGCGGAATGATTGGCGAGCCATGACGGTTTTCAACGACGACGGAGCGCTATAGCATGCCCCGCTTGGGAATGGGTCCGACGCTCCGTCGATACTTCCTGCGTGAAGTGGCTGTCCCCTTCCTGCTCGGCATCGGCGTCTTCACGTTCATTCTGCTGATCGCCCGCATGCTGAAGCTGGTGGAGCTCGTCGTCAATCGGAGCGTCCCCATCTTCGAGATCGCCAAGCTCTTCGCGTACATCTTGCCGACGTTTCTCGAAGTGACCGTTCCCATGGCGCTGCTGCTCGCCGTTCTGCTCTCGTTCGGACGGCTGTCTGCCGACAGCGAAATTGTCGCGCTCAAGACGTCCGGAATCAGCCTCTACCAAATGGTCGGGCCCGTCATGGCCTTCACCGGCCTCGTGACGCTCTTGGCGCTTCTGCTGTCCGTGTACGCCCGGCCCTGGGGTAACAGCAATCTGAAGGCGAGCCTGTACGAAATTGCCAAGACGCGCGCGAGCGCAGGCCTAAGGGAACGAGTATTCAACGACGACTTCGCTGGACTCGTCATTTACGTCGAGCACGTCGAGCCGCCCGGCGACCAACTCGAAGGCATCCTCATCGCCGATGCCCGCGACCCCAACCAACGGAATACGGTGCTCGCGCGCCACGGCTTTCTGGTCGGAAACGAAGAAGCGCACATCGTCACGCTGCGCCTTCTCGACGGCAGCATCCATACGTTCCTTCCGGGCGAGAAGAGCTACCACAAGACCGACTTCACGACGTACGACGTCAGCTTGAACCTGGCCGTCGCGTTGGCGCGCTTCTCACAGCGCGAGAAGGACGCCCAGGAGATGAACCTCGGCGAGCTGCGCCGCGTGATCGCCGAACGCTCCGCTGCTGGGCGATCGGTGAACTCCGAGCTCGTCGAGCTGCATCGCAAGTTCTCACTTCCGTTCGCCTGCCTCGTCTTCGGGCTGGTGGGCGTCCCGCTCGGCGTTCAACCGGTACGCGCCGTACGCTCGCGCAGCTTCTCGGTGAGCTTGGGATTGATCTTCCTCTACTATCTCTTGCTCACGGCCGGCGAAGCGATGGCGGAGAAGGGCGTGCTTCCGGCCATCGTGGCATTGTGGATTCCGAACGTGGTCTTCACGATTCTCGGAATTACTCTATTCGTCGCCGTGGCTCGCGAACGATCCCTGGATCTGGGCGCCCGGCTACGTGGAATGCTGCCGCGCACGCGCGCACCCGGGCATGCGAGTACGAGCCCATGAGCGTCGTCGCCCGTTACGTTCTCTCCGAGTTCCTTCGCCTCTTCGCGATGTGCATGCTCGGATTTCTCCTCATTTACGTCCTGGTGGATCTCTTCGATCGCCTGGACGGGTTCCTCAAGTATCACGCGAGCGTTGGCGCCGTGATCCGGTACCTGCTGTTCAAGATCCCGCTGATCGTGACGCAGCTCGTTCCCATCGCCACGCTGGGCGCGGTGTTGTTCACGTTGGGCACGATGGCTCGTCACAGCGAGCTCACTGCCATGCGTGCCTCAGGCATCAGTACGCTGCAGATTGCGACGCCCCTCTTCGTCACGGCCCTCGTCCTCAGCGTCGCCATCCTCGCATGGAATGAGACGGTCGTGCCGTACGCGACGGAGCGGTCCCGTTACGTCGAGATCGTGGAGATCCGGAACAAGCCGCTGAAAGCCCTGCTGAGTGAAGACGGCATCTGGTTTCACGGCCGGAGCGGCATCTACAACATCGAGCACTTCGACGCGCGCACAGGCACCGTCGTCGGTCTCACCGTGTACGAGTTCACGCCGGGCTTCGTCCTTCAGCGCCTCGTCGAAGTTCCGACGGCGCAATGGCGCGACGACCATTGGGTCATCACCAGTGCCATCGAGCGCACGTTCGACGACGCGGGAAACGTCATTACTCGACCACTCAAGCCGAGCGAGCTGGTCATTCCCGAGAAGCCACAAGAGTTCCAGATCATGGAGAAAGATCCCGAGGAGCTCAGCTTTCGTCGATTGCGTCACCACATTCGCGAGCTCAGTCGCAAGGGCATCGACACGACCGAGTCGCGTGTCGACTTGCATTTGAAGCTGGCGCTGCCGCTCGTGCCCCTGGTGATGGTGCTCGTCGGTGTGCCGCTGGCGGCGCGCAACCCACGACGCCGGCCGCTGGCGACCAGCGTGGCCATCGGCCTCGTTGTCGGATTCAGCTACTGGGTGCTGCTGGCCCTGACGATTTCACTCGGACACGGGGGCGCGATTCCGCCGGCCATCGCCGCGTGGACAGCCAACGGCGTGTTCGGCGTGCTCGGGGCGTTCCTGTTCCTCGGCCCCGAATAGGCCAAGGAAACGTCAGGGAACGACGGCCAGGTGATCGAGTCCCGCGGTTTCCGGGAAGCCCATCATGACGTTGAAGTTCTGGATGGCCTGCCCCGCGGCGCCCTTCCCCAGATTGTCGATCACCGACACGATCACCGCCTGACCGCTGCGAGCGTCGAAGCCCCAGCCAATCGCGCAATCGTTGGTGCCGGTGACGTCGCGGATTTCCGGCGGACGATTGCCGGAGAGCACGATGAAGCGCTCCGCTGCGTAGCGGGCTCGAAAACAGTCAGCGAAGGTTGCGGCATTCACACCCGCACGCGGTCGTACGTACATCGTCGAGAGAATACCGCGCCGGATCGGCAACAAATGCGGCACGAACGTCACAACAACATCGGCTCCAGCAAAGGCCTGCAACTGCTGGTCGATCTCGGGCGCGTGCCGATGCTGTCCGATCTTGTAGGCCCGCAGATTGTCGTCCACCTCGGCGAAAAGATACTCCGCCGCAACGGTTCTCCCCGCACCAGTCACACCCGACTTGGCGTCGACGATGATGCCTTCGCGTTCGATCAATCCCTGCTCGACCAGCGGCAAAAGCCCGAGTAGGGCTGCCGTCGGATAGCATCCGGGATTGGCCACCAAACGCGCCGCAGGAAGCGACGCGCGGCAATATTCGGTGAGTCCGTACACGGCTTCCGCCAGAAGTTGTGGCACTGGATGCGGCGCGTATACCCGCGCGTATTCGACAGGATCGCGGAACCGAAAATCGGCTCCGATGTCGACCACCCGACACCCGGCTTCCAGCAGCGCGGCAACACCGGTGGCGGAAGCGCCCTGCGGCAGGGCAGTGAAGGCAACTTCGGCCTTGGCCGCGATGCTGGCAGCATCGAAGGACTCGAGCCGAAGGTCCAGTTTATCGCGGACCGATGGCAAGACCTCACTGAGAGGCTTGCCAGCACTCTGTTCCGAAGTCGTCGCGACGAGTCGGACGTTCGGATGCCGGGCGAGGTAGCGAACCAACTCCGCACCGGCGTATCCGGTCGCCCCAACTACGGCGACCCGGATGGCGTCGGTTGGTTGGGTCATCGGATCAGCGCTTCGAGTACTGCGGGCGCTTCCGGGCCTTGTGGCGCCCGTATTTCTTACGCTCGACCTCGCGAGGATCGCGGGTGATGAAACCCGCCTTCTTCAGGACGGGTCGAAATTCGGGGTGCGCCAACATCAACGCGCGCGTAATGCCGTGCCGAATGGCCGTGGCCTGGGCGGCAACACCACCACCACCCACGTTGACGCTGAGGTCGTACTGGCCACCAGTATTGGTGAGCTCGAAAGGCTGGTGCACGATCATCCGAGACGTCTCACGCCCGAAATAATCTTCGAGCGTGCGCTGGTTGATCAAGAATTTGCCTTCACCCATGAACATTCTGACCCGGGCGACGGCGCTTTTGCGCTTACCGGTAGCGACGTGAACCTCTCGGCGATCGGCCATCACTGATTTCATTCCCCTAGCTGAGGCTCAAAGCCTCGGGCTTTTGAGCCGCGTGCGGATGATCCGCGCCTCGGTAAATCTTGAGCTTGGTTGCCAAGCGGCGTCCCAGGCGGTTCTTTGGGAGCATTCCCACGATCGCGGACCGGAGCACGCGTTCGGGTCGCTCGGTCATGAGACGACCAGCGGTCGTGCGCCGGACACCTCCGGGCCAACCGGTGTGACGGTAATAGATCTTGTCGGTGAGCTTCGCGCCCGTGAGCCGCACCTTGGCGGCATTGACGACCACGACGAAGTCGCCGGTATCGACGTGCGGCGTGAAGGTCGGCTTGTGCTTTCCGCGAAGAACGTTCGCGACCTGCGTGGCGAGGCGACCGACGATGCGAGACTCGGCATCGACGATGAACCACCGTCGTTCCGCAAGCGCATCTTCCCGCGAAGCCATGTACGTGTCTTTCTTCACTGCCGAGATTACCTTTCTAAGAGCGGGGCCGACGAGACTCGAACTCGCGACCTCCTGCGTGACAGGCAGGCGTTCTAACCAGCTGAACTACGACCCCGAATTTGGAGGGGCTCTCCTATCAACCGAGTCGCCCGAGTTCAATGGGCGGTGCTGGTTTCGAACCAGCGACCCTCGGCTTGTAAGGCCGATGCTCTGCCGCTGAGCTAACCGCCCGCTCCACGTACGCGCGAGAACGTTAGTTCAAGCTGTCCTTGAGCGTCTTGCCTGGCTTGAATTTCGCCGAGCGGGAAGCCGAGATCTGGATCGCCTCGCCGGTCTTCGGATTGCGCCCTGTCCGCGCTTTACGATCCGAGACCTGAAACGAGCCGAACCCAGAGATGTGAACCTTGTCGCCACCTTTGAGTGCCCCAACGATGTCATCGAAGATCGTGCTGACGATACGTTCTGCGGTGCCCTTGGGGAGATCGATTTTCGAGGCAACGGAATCGATCAACTCGGCCTTGGTCATGCTTGCTCCTTCGTAGGCTGGAAAATTGGCCCCGCCATACCAGTCGAGGTAGGGGGAGTCAATTCAAAGGGTTGGCGAGTCGAGGTGAGCAGGCAGAGGAATCTGCGTCGACGCGACGCAGATTCCTCACCTGTTCAGTGAGTAATGATTTCTGGCGTGACGGTCGTTGGCTGCGGGAACGGATGCTGAGCTCCCGCTTCGGAAGCCAGCGGCTGCCGAAGAAAGGTTTCGGGCTCAGCGAGCACGAGTGCCTTTCGCAGCACGTCGTCCATATGATCCACGAGCTCGATCCGGATCGACTTCAGAATCGTGGCGGGGATTTCTTTGATGTCCCGCGCGTTTTCAGCCGGGATGAGGACTCGCTTGATACCAGCGCGGTGCGCAGCAAGGACCTTCTCTTTGAGGCCGCCAATTGGCAGCACGCGGCCTCGGAGGGTGATCTCCCCCGTCATCGCGATGTCGTGCCGTACCGGAGTCCGCGTGAGCGCCGAGGTCAGCGCCGTCGCCATGGTGATACCGGCCGAAGGTCCGTCCTTCGGAATCGCGCCCTCGGGGACGTGAATGTGGATATCGACCTTCTGGTAAAAATCCCGGTCGAGGCCGAGGGCTTCGGCCCGCGATCGCACGTAGCTCATCGCAGCCTGAGCCGATTCCTGCATGACGTCGCCGAGCTTACCCGTGATGATGAGCTTGCCCTTGCCAGGCATCACCGTGACTTCGGTCCCGAGCATCTCGCCGCCGAGGTCGGTCCAGGCGAGACCAGTCGCCACGCCCACCTTCTGCTCGTCGTCCGCCTTGCCGTAACGGTACCGCGGCGGGCCCAGCAGCTTGATCAGCGCCTTCGGCGTCACCTTCACTTTGGCGTTGCGGTCGGTCTTGACGACTTCAACGGCAGCCTTCCGACACACGGACGCGATTTCGCGCTCGAGGCTCCGGACGCCCGCTTCCTTCGTGTAATGACGGATGATGCTCATGAGTGCCGAGTCGGCGAACTCTATGTTGCTCTCGGCGAGACCGTTGGCTTCGCGCTGCTTTTTCACCAAATAGCGCTTCGCGATGTTGAGCTTCTCGAGCTCGGTGTAGCCGGCGATCCGAATGATCTCCATGCGGTCTTGCAGCGGTCGCGGAATCCGCTCGAGCGAATTGGCCGTCGTGATGAACATGATCTTCGAGAGATCGTAGTCGACGTCGAGGTAATGATCGTTGAATGAAGCGTTCTGCTCCGGATCCAACACCTCGAGGAGGGCCGACGACGGATCGCCGCGGAAGTCGGTCGACATCTTGTCGATCTCATCCAGCAAGAAAACCGGGTTGCCAGAGCCCGCTTTCTTCATCGACTGAATGACCTTGCCTGGCAGTGCCCCGATGTAGGTCCGTCGATGACCGCGAATTTCGGCTTCGTCGCGAACGCCGCCGAGGGAAACGCGCACGAATTTGCGACCAGTGGCGCGCGCGATCGATTTGCCGAGCGACGTCTTCCCGACACCCGGAGGGCCGACGAGACAGAGGATCGGGCCCTTCAACTGCCCGACCAGGCTCTGCACGGCCAGATACTCGAGTATGCGCTGCTTCACCTTCTCGAGTCCGTAGTGGTCCTCTTCAAGCACCTTCTCGGCATCGCCGATGTCGAGCTTGTCCTCGGTGAACTCGTTCCACGGAAGGCTGATGAGCCAGTCGATGTAGTTCCGAACGACGGTAGCCTCAGCGGACATCGGCGACATCATCTTGAGCTTCTTCAGCTCTTTCTCCGCCTTGTCGCGCGCCTCGGCCGACATCTTCTTCGATTTGATCTTCTCTTCGAGCTCTTGGACTTCGTTCTTGAACTCGTCCTTCTCCCCGAGCTCCTTCTGAATCGCCCGCATCTGCTCGTTGAGGTAGTACTCTTTCTGGGTCTTCTCCATTTGCTTCTTGACCCGAGTACGGATGCGCTTCTCGACCTCGAGAATCTCGATTTCGGAACGCATGTAGCCGAGCACCTTCTCGAGGCGTTCGGCTGGATCGAGCAATTCGAGCAGAGTCTGCTTGTCTTCGAGTTTGATGCCGAGATGGGCGACGATCGTGTCGGCGAGCCGTGCCGGATCCTCGATCGACGCGACCGACATGATCATCTCGGGCGGGATCTTCTTGTTGAGCTTGACGTAATTCTCGAACGTCGAATTCACACTCCGAATGAGCGCCTCGAGCTCGGTGGTCTTATCGCTGGTCTCGACGATCTCATCGACCTCGACGAGAAAGAAGTCGGGATGATCAACGTACTGCGCAACGCGAGCGCGCTTCTTCCCTTCGATGAGAACCTTGACGGTACCATCAGGGAGCCGCAGCAGCTGGACGACGCTGCCGAGAGTACCGACCTGGTAGATGTCTTCCTCGGTAGGATCGTTGGTCTTCGCGTCTTTTTGCGCAGCCAGCAGAATGAACTTCTGCTTGCCCATCGCTTCTTCGAGCGCCCGGATCGAGCGCTGGCGGCCGACGAACAGCGGAACAACCATGTGCGGGAAAACAATGATGTCCCGCAGCGGCAACAGAGGAACGCGCAGGGCTCCGGGTTTCGGCGGATCCTTCTTGTCGTTGCGAAACAACATGCTTTAGCGACCCCCCCTCACGCAGTCTCGGCCGTCTTCTGGTAGAGCATGATCGGCTGCTCTTTCCGGGTGACGACTTCCTCGGAGATCAACACCTCTTTGATGTTCGGCTGCGACGGAATCTCGTACATCACGTCGAGCATGATGTTTTCCATGATCGCACGGAGGCCACGGGCACCGGACTTACGCGTTAGTGCTTCGCGCGCGATCGCCGTCAGCGCACCCTCCGTGAACTTGAGGTGGACGTTCTCCATGTCGAAGAGCTTCTGATACTGGCGCGTGAGCGCGTTTTTCGGCTCTTTGAGAATTCGCACGAGAGACTGTTCGTGGAGCTCCTCGAGCGTCGCGATCACCGGGAGTCGCCCGACGAACTCCGGGATGAGACCGAACTTGAGGAGGTCCTCGGTCTGTACTTCGTGCAGAAGGTCCGACACGGTGCGCTCGTCACGCCGACGGATGTCAGCGCCGAATCCCATGCCCTTCATACCGATGCGCCGCCGAATGATGTCCTCGAGGCCGACGAACGCCCCACCGCAGATGAAGAGGATGTTCGTGGTATCGACCTGCAGGAATTCCTGCTGCGGGTGTTTGCGACCGCCCTTGGGCGGCACGCTCGCGGTCGTCCCCTCGATGATCTTGAGGAGCGCCTGCTGCACACCCTCGCCGGAAACGTCGCGAGTGATCGACGGGTTGTCGCCCTTGCGCGCGATCTTGTCGATCTCATCGATGTAGACGATGCCGCGCTGGCATTTCTCCACGTCATAATCGGCGTTCTGCAGGAGCGAGAGAATGATGTTCTCGACGTCTTCGCCGACGTAACCAGCTTCCGTGAGGCTCGTGGCATCCGCGATCGCGAAGGGCACCTGAAGAAAGCGCGCCAACGTCTGCGCGAGCAGCGTTTTACCAGAGCCCGTCGGACCAACCAGGAGAATGTTCGACTTCTGCAATTCGACGTCGCCACTGACCAGTGACGAATCGATGCGCTTGTAGTGATTGTGCACGGCGACCGCGAGAATCTTCTTCGCGCGCTCTTGTCCGATCACGTACTGGTCGAGGACCTTCTTGATCTCGGAGGGTTTCGGCACCGCCGAGGTAGAGGTGAGTCCCTCTTCTTGGTCGCACTCTTCCGCGATGATGTCGTTACAGAGGTCGATGCACTCGTCGCAGATGTAGACCGTTGGACCGGCGATCAGCTTTCGAACCTCGTCTTGGCTCTTTCCGCAGAAGGAGCACACGAGATTCCCGGTCCGCTCGTCTCCGTGCTTCGCCATGGCGTCTCCCTAGGCCCGCTTGATCGGTCGATTGACGAGGACTTCGTCGATCAACCCGTACTCGACCGCCTGCTTGCCGGTCATGAACATGTCGCGGTCGGTGTCTTTCTCGATCTTTTTGATGCTCTGACCCGTGTGCCTGACGAGAACGTTGTTCATCGTCTCGCGGATACGAAGGATCTCGCGCGCCTGGATGTCGATGTCGGTGGCTTGTCCCTGCACGCCACCCAGCGGCTGGTGAATCATGATCCGGGCGTGGGGCAGTGCATAGCGCTTACCCTTGCCCCCGGCGGCCAAAAGCCACGCCGCCATGCTCGCAGCCTGCCCGAGACACAGAGTTGACACCTCGGGCTTGATGTATTGCATGGTGTCGTAGATCGCGAGGCCGGCCGTCACCGATCCGCCCGGCGAGTTGATGTAGAAATGAATGTCCTTTTCGGGGTCCTCGGACTCGAGGAAGAGAAATTGTGCGGTGATGAGATTGGCGACTTCGTCGTCGACCTGGGACCCGAGGAAGACGATGCGGTCTTTGAGGAGACGGGAGTAGATGTCGTAGGCGCGCTCGCCCCGGCCGGTCTGCTCCACCACCATGGGGATGAGGCTGGCTCTTGTCATGTCACGGCGAGCTTAACTGCTTTTCTGCCGTCCGGCAATCAAGTTTGAGTGATTGCCGCGTGTTCGACGATCCAGGTGAGCGCCTTTTCCTGCGCGAGTCGTTCGGCAATTTCTCGCCGCGCTTCCGGGTGGCGATAGAACTCGGCAAGGCGATCGCGCTCACGGGGAGCGGACCGCACGACGTCCGCAATGCGCTCTTCGATCTCTTCGTCGCTGGCCACGATGTTCTCTTGTGCCGCAACGCGTTCGAGCACGAGCGCCGAGTGGACAGCCTCGCGGGCTCGCACCCGGAGCTCCGAGCGAATCTCGTCGAGCTTGGCGGTCAGCTCCGGATTGTCGCCCCCTTCCGCGCCGTGCACGCCCACCTCGCGTGACATCGACTCGAATCGTTGCCCGGTGAGCGCTTCCGGCACATCAAAGGGATTGCGCTCGACGATCTGCTTCACCAGCGCGACGCGAATGCGCTCGTCGGCTTCCCGTTCCGCCTCGGTACGCAGACCTTGTCGAACTTTGTCGCGCAGCTCTTCGAGCGATCCGCATTCGCCATGGTCTTTGGCGAACTCGTCGTCGACGGCGGGGAGCTCTTTCCGACCGATCTCCTTCACCTCGACGCGAAACGTCACCGTCTTGCCGGCCACGTCCTTGCTGTGATGAGTCTCGGCGTACGGCACCGCGATGTGCGCGCTTTCGCCGCGCTTCAGCCCCACGAGCTTCTCTTCGAATGGCGGCGGAAACGTCCCGCTGCCCACCTCGACGACCCGGTTTTGAGCCTGCGCACCGGTCAGCGCGCGACCATCGGCGACGCCGGTGTAGGCGAGCGACACGAGATCACCCTGCTCGACCGTATCCCGATCTGCGACCGGGACCATCTGTGCCAGCGACTGCCGAAAGCGTTCGATCTGCGCGTCGATCGCGCTCTCCTCGACTGGGGTCACCTCGCGCGCGACCGCGAGCTTGTCGTAGCCCTCGACGCGAACGTCCGGCTTGATCTCGATGGTCGCGGAGTAGCGAAGCCCTTCAGCCGGTCGCACTTCTTCCGCGACGATCTCGGGGCGCGCGACTGCCTTCAGGTTGTGCTCCTCCAACGCATGGATGAACGAATGCTGGATGAGCTCACCGATGACGTCGCTCTCGACCTGATTGCCGTAGAAGCGCTCGAGAACGTGGCGCGGCACCTTGCCGGGCCGGAAGCCCTTGATGCGTGCGCGCTGAGAGAGACCACGGTACGCGGCATCGATCTTCGCCTTCACCTCTTCTGGCGGGAGGGCGATGTCGAGCTTCTTCTTGATGGGGCTGAGATCTTCGACGGTGACTTCCACAGATATTCCTTACGCAGTCCGACCTGCCCTGACAAGTCGAACCGGCGGTGCGAGCGCTCGACGAAAGTGCGAGAGGGGGGACTCGAACCCCCATCCGCTAATGCGGGCTAGATCCTAAGTCTAGTGCGTCTACCAGTTCCGCCACTCTCGCCCGGATCGCGACGTCCGTAGGACACCGGAGTGCCGCAGGACATGGATCGGTCGTACACCAAAGCCGACGCTGGGCGCAAAGCGCGCTTGTCTCCCACCAGGGTCGAAGCTACGAGCAACCGCGATGCGCTCGCCTGGCTTTTCGTCGATCGTGGCCATTGCCGTGCTCGCGCTGGCAACCACCCTCGCCTACGTCGAATCCTTCGGCGGGGCCTTCATCTCCGACGACACGGTGGCGATCGTCGAGAATCCCCTCCTCCGTTCCCTGTCGGGCGCAAATCTTTACGCCATCGCGACGTCGTTCGACGACGCCAACTACATTCCCCTGAAGGTTCTCAGTCTCGCCATCGAGTATCAACTGTGGGGGCTCGATCCCGCTGGGTACCACCTCACCAACCTGGTGCTCCACATCATCAACGCCGTCGTCATCTATTTTTTACTTTGCCGACTCGGAGAGACGGAAGGGTTCGCACTGGCAGCGGCGTTGCTCTGGGCACTCCATCCTGTCCAACCAGAGTCGGTGGCCTGGATCACCGAGCGCAAGAATCTGCTCTCCACACTCTTCTTCCTGCTCGCGTTCCTCACCTACCTGCGCTGCTCCGACCGACCGCGGGCTCGCTCGTACGTCCTGCTGACGCTGCTGTATGTCGCGGCGCTGCTTTCGAAGGTCAACACGATCGTTCTGCCCGCGATCATCCTCACGCACGAGATCGTGCGCCGCGGCTGGCCACGCGCGCGGAGTTTCGGGCTCGCACTCGTTCTGCTGACGATCGGGGCTTTGGCTGGATGGGTCAATCTCCACGGCAACACGTCGCACGGCGCCGCGTATCACGGTGGCAGCCTCGCCGTGACGATGCGCACCAGCAGCACCACCATTCCCCGCTACCTCTGGAACGTCGTCGCGCCCTTTGATCTCTCCTACGTGTACGAAGTGCCGCTGCGCGCGTCGTGGGCGGATCCTCCCGTCGTCACCGCTTTGTTGGTGATCGCGGGACTCGTCGCGCTCACGTGCTGGCTCGCGTGGCGACGCCAGCCGGCCGCCTTCTGGCTCGCGTGGTTCGGCATCACCCTGTCGCCGATGCTGAACCTCGTCCCCTTCCCGGCGCTCATGAACGATCGCTACCTCTACGTGCCGCTCCTCGGGCTGGTGGTGCCGATCCTGCACCTGGGCCGTCGCATCCTCGAGCGGGTCGGTGCGGCCGGGGCTGCACCGTGGGTGGTCGGGAGCGTCGCCTGTGGGCTCGGAGTTCTCACCATGCAACGCGTTCCCGTGTTCCGGAACGAGCTCAACCTCTGGGCCGATGGGATGCTGAAGACCTGCTACATCACCGCCGACCAACCGTGGGGACCGACCCCGCGCCTGGCGGAGAAGCGGCTGCTCGAAGACGAGCGGCAACGGCATCCCGATCGCGCGTGCCTCTACAACAACCTCGGGGGCTTCGCATTCGAGGACAGCCGCTTCGCTGACGCGCTGCCGCTCCTGACACGCGCGGCAGAGCTCGACCCCGCACAGCCGACGATCGCCCTCAATCTCGGCCGGACGCAACTCGCCCTCGGACGCAACGCCGACGCGATACGGACGCTCGAGCTGGCGACCGCCCTCGAGCCGCCGTCGTTCTTCGCGCAGCTGAACCTCGCCCGCGCCTATCTCCGCACCAACGATCTCACCCGCGCGCGCGCCGTCCTCACCACGGCGAAGACCATCAAAACCGCTCCGAACTTCTGGCTCGGCTTCGAACGACAACTCTCAGCGGCGGAGCAGCGCGCTTCCTGAGCCGAGCCGCAGCTCAGGCGCCCGCGAGAAACCGACGCGGGTTGTCGACCAGAATCGTTTCGATGTCCGCCTCAGTGAGGCCGCCCGCACGCAGCTGCGGCACGATCTTCTTCGGGATGCTCGTCGGGCGCCATTCCGGAAGCATGGCCAGCACGTCTTCGTAGCGATTCGCGAACGGTACCGGCCGCCCTTGCCAACAGACGATCGAGTCATGCGAGAGCAAGATGTTGCGGGTGTGACCGGACTTGGCCAGCGCCACGACGTTCCTCACGCGCACCTCGTCCGGCAGGATGAGCGTGATCCCGAACCGGTCGAACCCGACGAACGCACCGCGCTCGGCGAGTGACCGGTGATAGTCGGGATCGTCGACCCCGTCGGAGTGGCCCACCACCAAGCGGTGCGGCTCGACCCCTTCGCCCGTCACCAGGTCGATCTGCTCGTGGCCGCACGAGGCTTCTTGGGTGTGCGAGATCAACGGGACCCCGGTTTCTTTCGCCGCCCGAGCCCCCGCGGTGACGAGCTTTCGCTCGTAGTCGGAGATCTGGTGGGCTCCGGTCGCGATCTTCACCGCGCCGGCCCGAATTCCCGTCTCCCCCACCCCTTCGGTGATCTCCTTTATATAGATGGCGGTGATCTCCTCGACCGGAAGGTGGCGGAAGGTGTGGGTGATGCCCTCTGCCTCGAAATAAGCCCCGGTCGTACAGACGATTTGCATCCCGCTGCGCTGACCGAGCTCCGCGAGGAACTCGACGTCACGCCCGAGGTCCATCGGGCACGGATCGACGAAGGTCCCGACGCCGAGGTCGCGCAGCTCGTGCATCTGGTCGACCGCACGCGCCATGGCGTCTGCGCGGACGAACTTGGGGGCGAACGCGTCGAGATTCCAGCCCGGAAACCCGATCAGCACGTGCTCGTGAATCAGGGTCCGACCCAAGTCTTCCGGACGGACACGCCCAGTCACGGTCTGAACGGCACGCGCTTCGGTGGTCATGGGGTGTTCCTTTCGATTCGCGAGAGGGGACGATCGACTGAGAACCGGAGTAGCAAGCGCCCCTCAGTCGGACAAGACGACGGCGACGCCGATCGTGGTCAGAGCGCCGTCGCGACGCCGATCGCCTTCGCGAGTCGCCGCAGATAATCCGTCCGCGAAATCTCGACGACGCCGAGCGTGCGCAAGTGGTCCGTCGCCAGCTGCACGTCGAGCAACTGGAACCGGCGCTCCGTCAGCCAATCGACGAGACCGGCGAGGGCGATCTTCGACGCGTTCGGCGCGCGGTGAAACTTCGACTCGGCCGCGAAGAAGCCCCCGATCGCGACCCCATACACGCCGCCGACGAGGTTCTTGCCGCTCCAGACTTCCACGCTGTGCACCCAACCGAGCGCATGCAGCCGTTCGTATGCACGACTGATCGCGGGCGTGATCCAGGTGCCTTCGATCCGCTCACCACAGCCCGCGATCACCGCCGCGCACGCCTGGTCACGCGTGACGCGATACGTGCCGCGGCGTTGGAGGCGCTGGAGGCTGCGCGACGCGTGGAACCCGTCGAGGGGAAGGATGGCCCGCGGATCCGGTGACCACCAGAGCAAGCGTTCGTCGGGATCCGGCCACGGAAAGATGCCGCCGCGATACGCCGCCAGCACCGTTCCTGGCTCGAGATCGCCGCCGGCCGCGAGACAGCCGTGCGGCGGTGCGTCTTCGGGCCGCGGCATGGCGTAGCGGCTCGGCGGCGGTTCGACGGGTGGCGTGACGCTCACGATGCGGCATCGCTCACGCGAACACGGACGCGATCAGCGCGCGAGTGCTTCGAAATGGGTGCGGAGCGCATGCATCCCGCGGAAGGTGGCGAGGGCGTCGATCGGCGCGTCGTACGGCAACCCGCGGAACTCGCGGTACGCGCGTTCGACACTGAAGAGGAGTCGCTCGGGCTCGGTCCACGCCTTATACGGGCCGAGGTCGATGCGCTTCGCCGCCTCGAGCTCCGTGCGGCCGGCATCGAAATGCGTGCGCGACTCCGCGAGCACGTACGCGAGATACGCGCGCATCTCGCGCGGGCCTTCGACACCGCACAGTGGCCCGTGACCGGGAACGACCACGTCGGGGGCGAGTGCGACGATGCGGTCGAGCGCATCCATCCATCCGGCGAACGTCCCCTCCCAGCCGATCGGCGTGCACAAACGAAATAGGACGTCACCCGCGAACACCACGCGCTGCTTCGGCAGGTGCACGATGACGTCACCGACGGTGTGCGCGGGCCCGACATAGCGCAGCTCGATGGCGATCCCGTCGAGATCGAGATCGAGCTGGTCATCGAAGACGGTGGACGGCGGCGTCAGCTCGATGCCGCTGAAGTCCCAATCGGCCAGCGCCGTCGCCATCGCCGCGATGGCAGGGTCGGCGCTCCCGGCGGCGCCTTTCAGCATCTGCATGGCCGCCGGAGACGAGTCTTTGCCAAAGGCGTCGGCGCACCGGCGGTGACCGATGATCTCGGACCCTCCGAAGAGCTGATTGCCCCAGCAGTGATCGCCGTTGTGGTGCGTGTTCACCACCCGCTGCGTCGGCGTCGCCGTGACCCGGCGATAGAGCTCGATCAACGCCCGGGTGTGCGCGAGGTCCCAGAACGTGTCGACGACGAGCCCGCCGCCGCGATTCACGAAGCCGGAGTTGGCCCAGCCGAGCCCTTTGTCGGGCGTCAGGCACGCGTACACGTCGGTCGCGATCTCGTGGAGCTCCATGGCCGCGGCATAGCACTGCCAACGGGACGAGGCGATGCCTCGCGACCTCTTCCGCCGACCCCGCGACCCGGCCATGATCGCCCCATGGACGAGGCGACCCACGTCGGCGCCGCCCGCGCGTTGTTGCTGATGCGCATCCTGCGCGCGGGCATCCTCACCGTCTGTTGCGCCGCCGCAGTGGCCGCATGGATGGCGGGCTCGCGCACCGTGCTCGCGCTCGCGATCGTGATCGCCGCCGAGGAGATGTGGGAGTGTTCGGTCGTGGTCGCCGCGCTCCGCCGAGCCGCGCTCGGTGCCCCGACGCTGCCCGCGCGCTCTTTCGCGCCGTCACTGCCGCGCCATCGCTCCTAGCCGGGTCGCACCTCGACTGTTACAGTTTCCCGCGGCGCACCAATGAAGTCGACGGGGAGCGAGGTGGAGGTCGAGGACAAAGCAGCCGCGCCGAGCCACGCTGTCCGTCCGTCACCGACCGCCTCGCTGCTGCCAGGGAACGCCCCGCGCCTGCTGATCGAGCACGTCACCCCGACGATCGACGCCGGCCGCTACGCCGCGAAGCGCATCCTCGGCGAAACCTGCGCCGTCGAGGCCGACATCCTGCGCGACGGCCACGACATCCTCGCAGGTCGGATCGCGTTTCGCGGACCGGACGAGCAAGACTGGCAGTACGCGCCCCTCACCTACGATTTCGGCCGCGATCGCTGGCTCGGCAGTTTCGTCCCGACCACCGTCGGGCGCTGGACGTTCACCATCGAGGGCTGGACCGATCGCTTCGCCACCTGGCGGCTCGCCCTGGCGACACGACAAGGGGCTGGTCGTGAGGTCGAGAGCGATCTCCTCGAAGGCGCCGCGCTGCTGACCGAAGCGGCACGCCACGCGACCGATGAGCCGCGGGCAATCCTCACGCGCATCGCGACCAACATCGCCTGCACCGATCTGCCCTGCGACGAGCGCGTTGCCCTCGCACTGCACGACGACCTGATCGCGCTCGTGCCCGCGCATCTTCCCGCCCGCGATCGCACGCGCCACAGCCACGAGCTCGCCGTCGTCGTCGATCGGCCACGCGCGCGCTTCGCCGCCTGGTATCAGCTCTTCCCACGGTCGCTCGGCCCGGAACCGGGACGGCCGGGGACGCTCCGCGACGCGGCCCGCAGGCTCCCCGAGCTCGCGGCGCTCGGCTTCGACGTCGTCTATCTTCCGCCCATCCACCCGATCGGGCGGACGCATCGGAAGGGCGCGAACAACGCCCCGACGGCTGGATCCGACGAGCCCGGAAGCCCGTGGGCGATCGGCAGTGCCGACGGCGGCCACACCGCCATCGAGCCCGCGCTCGGTACGCTCGCGGACTTCGACCACTTCATCGCCGTCGCCACCGCCCACGATCTGGAAGTCGCGCTCGACTACGCGCCGCACTGCTCGCCCGATCACCCGTGGCTGCGCGAGCATCCCGAGTGGTTCACCCACCGGCCCGACGGCTCGATCAAGTGCGCCGAGAATCCGCCCTATACGTTCGACGACATCGTGCCGCTCGACTTCGGCTGCGCCGACCGCGAAGCCCTCTGGTCCGCGTGTCGCGACGTGTTTCTCTTCTGGATCGATCGTGGGGTCCGGACGTTTCGCGTCGACAACCCCCACACCAAGCCGTTCGCGTTCTGGGAGTGGGTGATCGACACGATCAAGCGCGAGCACCCCGACGTGCTTTTCCTCGCCGAAGCCTTCACGCGCCCGAAGGCGGTGCGCGCGCTCGCCGCGCTCGGATTCAGCCAGTGCTACACCTACTTCATCTGGCGCAACACGGCGGCGGAGCTGCGCGAGTACCTGACGGAGCTGACGCAGACCGAGCTCGCCGAGATCCTGCGTCCCGCGTTCTTCCCGACGACCCCCGACGTGCTGCACGCCTATCTGCAAACCGGCGGCCGGGCCGCATTTCGTGTCCGCCTCGTACTGGCTGCGACGCTCGCGCCGCTCTACGGCATCTACAGCGGCTACGAGCTCTGCGAGGGGACGCCGCTCCACGAGGGCAGCGAGGAATATCTCGACTCCGAGAAGTTCCAGCTCCGTCAGCGCGACTGGTCGGCGGCCGGCAATCTCAACGCCGACCTCGCCGCGTTGAACGGCCTCCGCCGCGCGCATCCGGCGTTCCAGCGCGCCGACAACCTCACGTTTCACGAGGCGGGCAACGCCGCCATGCTCTGGTACGCGAAACGCGGTAGCACCCCGAACGCGACCATGCTGATCGCGGTCAATCTCGACCCTCATCACGCGCAAGAGACCATGGTGCAGGTGCCGCTCGAGCTGCTCGGTCTCGACGAGACGACCTCGTTCGAGGTCGAGGATCTCCTGAGCGGCGAGCACTACACGTGGCAGGGGACCCGCACCTACGTTCGCCTCGATCCGACCGAGCGGGTGGCGCAGATCTTTCGAGTCCGGCCGTCGGCATGAGCAACAGCGACGTGCGCGTATGGCCGGGGGCTCCCGCACCGCTCGGAGCGACCTGGGACGGTGAAGGCGTCAACTTCGCCCTCTTCTCCGCCCACGCGACCGCGATCGAACTCTGCCTCTTCGACGACGCCGACCTCGAGACCGCGCGCGTTCCGCTGGTCGAACGCGATCAGGGCGTCTGGCACGCGTATCTTCCGGATGCGCGTCCCGGCCAACGCTACGGCTATCGCGTGCACGGTCCCTACGACCCCGCGCACGGTCACCGCTTCAATCCGGCCAAGCTGTTGGTCGATCCCTACGCGCGTGCGCTCAGCACGCCGGGGCGCTTCGGGCCTGAGCTGTTCGGTCACAACCCCTCCGACCCACACGACGATCTGCACCCGAGCACGATCGATAGCGCCGCAGCCGCGCCGAAAAGCATCGTCATCGAGTCCGCATTCACGTGGGGCGACGATCGTCCGCCGCGCATCTCGTGGAGTCGCACCGTCATCTACGAGTGCCACGTGAAGGGCCTGACCGCGCGCCATCCCGACGTCCCCGCACGGCTGCGCGGGACGTATCTCGGCCTCGCCACCGATCCGATCATCCAGCACCTGCAGGGGCTCGGCGTCACCGCAATCGAGCTGTTGCCGATCCACCAAGCGAGCGTCGATCGCTATCTCGCGAGCCGCGGGCTCACCAATTATTGGGGCTACAACACGCTCGGATTCTTCGCGCCCGACGCCCGCTTCGCGACGACGGACGACGGCGGCCAGGTCGCCGAGTTCAAGACGATGGTGAAGCGACTCCATCGCGCCGGCCTCGAGGTGCTGCTCGACGTCGTCTACAACCACTCGGCCGAAGGCGACCACACCGGACCGACGCTCGCCTTCCGTGGCGTCGACAACGCCATCTACTATCGCCTTGACGCCGGCAATCCGCGCGCCTACGTCGACGTCACCGGCTGCGGCAACACGCTGAACGTACCCCATCCGCGCACCGCGCAGCTCATCCTCGACAGCTTGCGGTACTGGGTCGAGGAGATGCACGTCGACGGGTTCCGCTTCGACTTGGCTCCAGCGCTCGGACGGGGCGCCAACATCGGCGCGCGCAGCGACGCGTTCTTCGAGATGGTGCGACAAGATCCGGT
>JBDSJB010000512.1:0-6000 GCA_039917665.1 Binatia bacterium | reverse complement strand
CCGGACGGGGTCTTCGCGCTGGCCGAGCTCTCGTTTCACCACGCCGAGCGTGGCCACAAAGGCGGCGGTGAGCGCTGGCAGCGCACGTCCCATTTCCTCGCGTCGGCGATCTACGCCTACGCGTTCCTCTTTCCCGACGACGTCGCCGAAGTGCCGAACCGCTTCGACCCGCGCGTTCGTATCGCGGCCGACCTCTACAACCGGGGGGTGACGCTCGGTCTTCCGGGCGCGGGGGATACCAAGGTCGCGATCGGCGCCGACACGCTGCCGCTTCCGTTCGGCAGCATCTCCCTCCGCTTCGACGAGGCGAGCCTGCGCTGGGGCGACCGCAAGCTCGTCGATTTCATCGCGGCCGCTGAGCTCGAGGTCCACGGGCTCTCCGAGCGCTATCGCCGGCCGGGCCTCGGCGTCCCCCTCGCCGCGGGGACGGCGCCGCTCGACCCCGCACACGAGCCCGAGGACTTCCTCGACCCGAAGACGCGCGTGCCGATGACGGCGATCCTGCGCATCCCGGAGCCGCGGAAACAGCTCGGCGCCAAGCAGCTCCGTGGCAGCCTCGAGCTCTACGACGCGCTCGTCACCGAATCGATCACGATCAACGAGCGCGTCGTGCCGCTCGAGGTCGAGCCGACGGCCGCGCTCGCGTACATGCTGGCCGAGCAGAAGTTCTGGGACTTCGAGCTGAAGAGCCTCCTCGGCTCCGCTGTGCTCGGCAAAGATCCCATGAAGCTGACGGCGTCGCAGCCGTACATCCATGGGCGGATCCCGGTGGTGTTGGTGCACGGGACCGGGTCGAGCCCGGGACGCTGGGCCGACCTGGTGAACGATCTGATGATCGATCCCGCCATTCGCGACCACTTCCAGTTCTGGTTCTTCACCTACGATTCCGGCAACCCGATCCTCTATTCCGCCGGCGGTCTGCGCGAGCTGCTGACGGCGGCCGTGAACAAGATCGATCCGGCGGGCACCGACCCCGGCCTCCACGACATGGTGATCATCGGCCACAGCCAGGGCGGGCTCATCACCAAGCTCATGGCGGTCGACAGCGGCGACAAGCTCTGGGGCTTCCGCACCAAGCTCGACGACATGCTGATCAGCACGAAGACGCGCGAGCTGCTGCGCAGCCTGGCGTTCGTGAAGCCCCTGCCGTTCGTGAAACGCGTGATCTTCATCGCGACGCCGCACGGCGGGAGCTACGTTGCGGGCAACTGGATCGCCCACCAGATGGCGCGGCTCATCACGCTCCCGAGCAAGATCCTCGATGCCGGCGCCGACATCGCCAAAGGCAATCCCGACTTTGCCAACTGGCGGGTGCCGAGCGCGGTCGAAAACATGACGCCGAACCACCCCTTCGTGAAAGCGCTCGGCCCGATGCCGGTCGCGCCCGGCATCGCGGCGCACTCGATCGTCGCCGTCGACGGCGATCCGCCGTACGACGCCCTCGGTGACGGTGTGGTGATGTACTCGAGCGCGCACCGCACCGACTGCGTCTCCGAGATCGTCGTGCACTCGCCGCACTCGTGTCAGTCGAATCCGACGACGATCGCCGAGGTGCGGCGCATTCTGTTGCTGCACTTGCCAGCGGCGCAGTAAGGCGCGCGCCGTCGCGCTGCGCGGCGTGTGGGGGTGTCAGCCGCGCGTCAGCCGAGGAACGCGAGCGCGAGGCGCGCCACTTCCGCCGGACGCTCCTCGTGCACCAGCAAGCGCCCGCCGGTCACCGCCGCGAGCCGCGCGTCGGGAAACTGCATGACCATCGCGCGCGCGAGGCCGATCGGGAAGGTCGGGTCGTCGGCGCCCCAGATCAGCTGTACGGGCATGGTGAGTCGCGCGTGGTCGCGTGCGAGCGCGTCGACCGGTTGCCAGGTCGCGCCGCGGAGATAGCGCTGCATGCCTTCCTTGCGGAGGTCGGAGCGGATGAGCGGCTGGACGAACTGCTCGTGGAACTCGCCGTCGATCAGGTCGCGATCGCCGAAGCAGCCGCCGAACCCCATGGGCGAGCGCAGAAAGGCGCTCGAGCGCAGCAACGCCCCGAAGACCGTCAGCGTCCCGGGCACGCCCATCAGGACTTGGTAGAGCGGAATCCAGGGCGGGCGATGCCCCGGCATCTCGGTGTTGATGAGGATCACCTTGTCGACGCGCGATGGGTCTTCCAGCGCACAAAAGCGCGCGAACGTCCCGCCGGTGTCGTGCGCCATCAAGCTGTAGCGCCCGAGGCCGAGGGCGTCGACGAATGCCTTCAGCGTGCGTCCCTGACCCGGGAAGCTGAAGTCCGTCGCGTCGGTCCACGTCGACTCGCCCATGCCGGGGACGTCCGGCGCGTAGCAGGTGTAGCGGGCGGCGAGCGCGGGAATGACCTTCCGCCAGGTGAACCCCGAGAGCGGAAAGCCGTGCACGAGCAGGAGGGCCGGCCCGTTGCCGAAGCGACGGTAGGCGACGCGAGCGGTGCCGGTGTCGACGGTCTCGAGCGGCGCGGCGAGGAAGCGCGCGGCATCGTCGGTGGTGGTGGTCATGGGGCCGAAGGATGGGCTCGAAGCCGCCCTGACGCAATCAGGTGTTTACGGGACCGCGAGGCGCGCGCGCGCCATCAGCGTCGTCCCGTCGTCAGGAAGCCGCGACGAGGCGATCCATCGGGGGCGGGGCCAAGAGCCAGAGAAAGCGCGGGGCGTGTCGCGAGTTCACGTCGAGGCGCGTGAGAATGGTGACGACGTCCTCGAGCGATTGATCGGTCTCGAGTGCCCACGTGATGACGGTCAGGTTCTCGGCGCCGCACGTGAGGAGCGCGACGACGTCGGCGACCAGTACCCGGTTCGGATGGACGGGACGGCGGAGGACGCCGAAGTCGCCGCGATCGAGCTCGTGCCAGCAACACTCACCCTGCCAATGCTCGATCAATCGCGCGCGGAGCCAGCCCGTGAACGAGCGCGCCGACCAGGGGAGGTCGTGGCGCGCGCGGGCGGAGAGGTCGAGCGGCTCGGGCTCGTCAGGCGCACCATCGGCCCTCGACGCGCCGGAGGCATCACGCGCGCTCATCCCGTTAGGCGCGGTCGTGGCCACGTTTGTCCCGCCACTCGCGCTCGACGCGACGGCGATGCAGCACGCCGCGGACTTCCACCACCAAGATGGCGAGGCCGACGCCACCCGTGACGACGAAGAGGATCGTGAGAATCATGACCCTCACCAGTGCACGGGACGTGCCGCGTGCGAAAGCGCGTCAGATCACGCCTCGCACGTTGCGTCGGCGTATCGTTCTGACCCACCGTCTCGAAACGACCCAGCGCGGATCAGGCCGACGATGCGGAGTCGACGGACTATGACGACCCGTAGCGCTCGAGCTTCCGGTACAGGGTTTTCCGGCCCATTTTCAGGACCTGCGCCGCGAGCGTCTTGTTGCCGGCGACCGCTTCCATCACCCGGAGGATGTAGCGCCGCTCCATCTCCTCGAGCGAGATCAGCTCGGACGGATCGTCGGCGGCGAGCACGACGTACGACGGCCGGTGCTGCTGAATCTTCTCGGGCAGGTCGGCAACCGTCATCTGGTCGTAGCGCGCGAGCGCGACGGCGCGCTCGATGCAGTTTTGCAGCTCGCGCACGTTGCCCGGCCACGGATACGCGACGAGCAGCTTGGCCGCTTCTGGCGCGATGCCCGTCAGCGCGCGCTCGTTTTTCGCGGCGGCACGTTGGAGAAACGCCTGCGCCAGGAGCAACACGTCGCCACCACGCGCGCGGAGCGGCGGCAGCGGGATCGTGATCACGTTCAGGCGGAAGTAGAGATCCTCGCGGAAGCGCTTCTCCTCGACGGCGGTTTCGAGGTCGGCGTTGGTCGCGGCGATGATGCGGACGTCGAAGGGGACCTCGGCGTCGCCGCCGACGGGTCGGACCTTCCGCTCCTGCAGGACGCGGAGCAGCTTCGGCTGGAGTGCCAGCGGCAGCTCGCCGATCTCGTCGAGGAAGAGCGTACCGCCGTTCGCCTGCACCATGAGGCCGGTGCGGCCGGCGCGCGCGTCGGTGAACGCGCCGCGCGCGTGGCCGAAGAGCTCGCTCTCGATCAACGTCTCCGGGACCGCGGCGCAGTTGATCGCGACGAAGGGCCCTTGTTTACGCCGGCTGCGCTCGTGCAGGGCGCGCGCCACCAGCTCCTTGCCCGTGCCGGTCTCGCCGCAGACCAGCACCGAGCTGTCGGTGTCGGCGACGCGATCGATCAGCGAGTAGACCTCCTGCATCGTCGCGCTCGTGCCGAGCAGCTCGCCGACACGGCCGGCATCGGCGACCCGTTGGCGGAGCCGCTTCACCTCTACGCGCAGACGCCGGTGCTGCACGGCGCGTTCGAGCGACAACGCCAGCACCTTGATGTCGAAGGGCTTGGTGAGGAAGTCGTAGGCGCCGGCGCGGATCGCGGCGATCGCCGCGTCGAGGTTGCCGAAGGCCGTGATCACGACGACCGGCACGTCGGGATGCGCGTTCGCGATGCGAGCGCAGAGCTCGAGGCCGTCCATCTCGCGCATGTTGATGTCGGTGACGACGGCGTCGAAGTCGCTGCCGGCAAGGGCGGCGAGGGCGGCCGCGGGGGACGTGTGCCAATCGACGCCGAAGCCGAGTGGCGGCAGGCGTTCGGCGAGCATCTCGCACATGCTCTGGACGTCGTCGACGACGAGGACGCGCGCGGGGGAGGTTGCGGAGGTCATGGTCGAAGGGGGCCTCTCACGCCGCCCGATGCGGCGGCCGCTGCGCTTCCGCCGCTGGTGGCAGGAAGATCGAGAAGCTGCTGCCGCGTCCGGGTTGGCTTTCGACCGTGATCCAGCCGCCGTGGTCGCGGACGATGCCGTGGGCGACCGACAGGCCGAGCCCCGTCCCTTCGCCGGGCTCTTTCGTCGTGAAGAACGCTTCGAAAAGGTGGGCGAGGTGCTCGGGCAGAATGCCGGTGCCGTGATCGGTGACGGTGACGCAGGCGAACGAGCTCTCGCGCGCGTCCTCCCCGGGTGGGTGCGCGCGGCGCGGACCGCTTGCGATCTCGATGCGGCCGCCGGTCGGCATCGCCTGCATCGCGTTCACGACCAGGTTCACGAGTGCCTGCTGAATTTGATGCTCGTCGGCCGACACGAGCAGCGGCGCGCTGCCGAGCTGGGGGACGATCGTGATGCCGCGCCGGCGCGCGACTACGGTCAGGGTGTCGACGATCTGGCCGCAGATCGCGTGAATGCTGGTGATGCCGAAGCGCGGGCCGCGCTGGCGCGAGAAGTCGAGCAGCTGCTGGATCATCGCGGTCATGTGCTGCGCCTGCTCGACGATCACGTGAGCGCTTTGGCCGGCGCGCTCGCCCGCGGCCTCGCCCGACGCGATCATTTCGGCGCGGCCGCTGATGACCGAGAGCGGGGTGCCGAGCTCGTGCGCGACGCCGGCCGCGAGCTGGCCGATCGTGGTCAAGCGATCAATGTGGCGGAGGGTATCCAGCGCCGCCATGCGGGCCTCGGTTTCCGCGGCGAGCGCGCCCCGGGTTTCCAAGAGACTGCGGCGCATGCCGTCGATCTCGGTCGCGAGGTCGCCGATCTCGTCGTGCTGCGGGAGCACGATCGGCGTCTCGAGGTCGCCGGCGGCGATAGCGCGCACGCGATCGCGGAGTGTTTGCACGGGACGGCCGACGTAGCGGACGCCGCACCAGTACACGGCCGCGGCGCACGCGAGGAGGATGCCGAGCGTCGCGAGCAGGATCTGCCACCGGCTCGCCTGGATGAACGCGTGCTGCTCGCGAATCGACTCGATGAATTCGAGCACGGCGGGGCGCGCACCAGGAATGGGAACGTAACTGACACGCTCCGTCGTTCGGCCGTTCTCTTGACGGAGCACGACGACGCGTTCCCCGTTGCCCAGCTTGGTGCGGTGCTCGGAGGCGAGGTCGAGGTAGCGCGGATCGCCTTCCTTGACATCGAGCCACATCCAGCGCACCCGCACGCCGTCGACGGCATCGGTAATGGTGTGCTCGACCAGCTCTTGCGCGGGGCCGTC
>JBDSJB010000511.1:0-2756 GCA_039917665.1 Binatia bacterium | reverse complement strand
TCCCGCTCTACGCCGACCTCGACGACTTCCTCGGCTACGACCACGTCGAGATGGCGCTCTTCCCCGCGTACGTTCACCTGCAGGGTCCGTCGATCGACCGGTATTACTACCCCTACCCGATCATCAGCCGGGACGGCCCCGAAGGCAGCGGCTATCGCCTCTGGCCGTTCCCCCTCCGCGATCGGCAGGGCCGGCGAGTGACGCGCGGCGAGCCGGAAACGGCGCCAGAGCGGCAGACGCACTTTCCGCTGCTCCACGATCAGCTCGACGCGACCGCTCCGCACGACACCGACCCGTCGTAGCGTCGATCGCCGGCAGCCGGCGGGTGCTGTGCGCGCTCAGTCTTTGATGGCACCGGCGGCGCGGAGTGCCGCCAACGCCGCGTCGTCGAGCCCCGCCTCGCGCAGCACCGTCTCGGTGTGCTCACCGAGCTGCGGCACGGGCCGCGTCGGCGCGGTCGGGGCGCCGACGAACTCGACCGGGCTCGCGACCGCGCGTTGCGTGCCACCGTCGCGAGTCGGCGCATCGACGAACACCCCGGCGGCCGCAGCTTGCGGGTCCTGCACGACCTCGTCGAGCGACTGCACGGGCTGCCACCACACGCCCTCGCGATCGAAGCGCTCGGCCCACGCGGCGAGCGGCCGCGTGGCGAACGCGGCATCGAGCTCGGCGATGATCTCGCGGCAGTGCCGGCGGCGCTCGCGGGCACCCGCGAAGCGCGGATCGGTCAGAAGATCCTCGCGCTCGATGCTGCGCGCGACGCCCGGAAAATGCCGGTCGGCTTCGAGCCCGATCAGCCAGAACCAGCGTCCGCACCCGGCGCGGTAACAATTGACGAGCGGAGTTTCGACCTCGCTCCGCGGCACCGGCGCGCGGATCTTGCCGAACGAGAGCTGGATGCCGAGGTCCCAGCCGAGACAGTAGGCGCCGGTCCGGAGCAGCGACGTTTCGACGATCCGTCCGCGTCCCGAGCGCTCGCGTTCAAAGAGCGCCGTCACGATCCCGGCGACCGTCGTGATGGCCGTCACGTGATCGCCAAACCCGCCGCGAATCTGCGGCGGCGCCGCCCCTTCGGGCGTGAGCGTCTGGGCGACGCCCGACCGCGCCCAGAACGCGCCAACGTCGTACCCCGGCCGGTCGCGGTCGGGGCCGCTGCGGCCGTAGCCCGTGATGCCGGCGTAGACGAGACGCGGAAAGCGCGCGGTCAGCGACTCGGCATCGAGGCCGAGGCGTCCGAGCGCGTCGGGCCGGAGGTTGGTCACGAACACGTCGGCCGACGCGAGCACGCGCTCGAGCGCGGCGCGCCCTTCCGGCAACCGGAGGTCGAGCACGAGGCTGCGCTTGCCGCGGTTGTCGAGATCGAAGGGCGGATTCCGATCCACCTTGCTGCCGGTCGCGAGCTGGAAGAACGCCCGCATCGGATCGCCGGCGGGAGCCTCGACCTTGACCACGTCCGCGCCCCAGTCGGCGAGAATGCCGGCCGCCGCCGGGCCGGCGACCCACAGCCCCATCTCGACGACGCGCACCCCCTCGAGCATCCCGGCTAGGGACACCCTGGGGGGCGCTACGTCAAGAGCACGCGGTCGTCGGAGAGACCGATCGTTCCTAAATCAATCGCGCTCGCACTCGCGCAGGCAGCGGCGGAAGAGCCGCTGGGCGCGTTTGTTGGCACGCTCCGGCTTGGCGCCGCGCTCGAGCATGGTGTGGTAGCGCCCGGCGACCGTCACTTCGCAGGTCTCGCTGCAGGTCGGCGGCGGAGCCGCGCCGCAGGCGTCGAGACAGAGGTCGAGTGCATCCTTCGCCGCGGCGTTGCAGGTTTCCTCGGCGGTGCCGGCCGCGATGCAGGCGGCGCGGCTGGCCGCGACTTGCTCCTCGCACTCGCCGGCGCAGGTATCGGGCGGCGGCGGTACGCAGCGAGCCGTCCGACATTCGTCGAGCACGCCCTCTGCCTTCTCGGCGCACGCCTCTTCGGTGCCGCCCTTCTTGAGACAGCGGCGTTCGACCCGCGCCGCCTTCTTCCCGCAGCGCGCGTCGCACGGCACCGGGATCTCGCAGTGCATCGTCGTGCAACGCTCGAAGACCTCGCCTTGGAGAGTCTTGCAGGTCGTCTCGCTCCCGCCGTCCTCCAGACAACGGTTCAGCACGTCGAACGCGTGATCCTCGCAGCGCTCGTTGCACGAGGGTTTCGGCGGCTCGGACTCTTCGCAGTGCTCGGCGATGCAATGCCGCGTCGCCTCTTCTTCCCGTGCGTGGCAGATGTCCGCATTGGCGCCTTCCTCGACGCAATGCCCGAAGCCTTCATGCGCGACGCTGGCGCAGCGCTCGGGGCACGTCGGCTCCGCCTCGGTGCAGTGCTCGGCGACGCACGCGTCGCGCGCCCCTTCGGCCGAGGCCGCGCAGTCCTCTTCCCCGCCGCCGTTCGCGAGACACTGATGCAGCTGCGCCTCGGCTTCGGCCTGACAGCCATCCTCGCAGCTCGGCGTGGGCTGGGTGCAGCGCTCCTCGACGCAGGCCTTCGCGACCTGCTCACCCAGCGCGTCGCAGAGGTCCTCGCCGTGCTCCTCGTTCAGACAGTGTTGCTGCGCCTCGGCGCCCCGCCGGGCGCAGCGCTCCTCGCACGTCGGCTCCGGCTCCGGCTCCGGTTCGGGCTCGGGCTCGCTGCATTCTTCGGCAATGCATTGGGCGAGCTCTTGCTGGCGCGCTGATCCGCAGAGCTCCTCGCTCCCGCCGTCGGCGCGACAATCGTCGCGATGCTC
>JBDSJB010000510.1:0-6879 GCA_039917665.1 Binatia bacterium | reverse complement strand
TCGCACCTCGGTCCGCATCAGATCCTCACTTCGATCCGCGCTGCAATCCGAATGCATGCACGAGCTTGTAGACATACGACCGCGCGAGATCGAGACGGCGTGCGGTGTCGACGATACTCCAGTCGGTATCGTCGAGGGTCTCGCGCAACAACGCCGCCTGAAACCGCCGCGTGTGCTCCTGGAAACTGATCGCGCCCTCGGCAGCGCCACCCGGCAGCTCGCCGTCCCGGTTTGGGAATAAATGCCGCGGTTCGACCTCGTGAGCGCCCTCGCCCGCGGCGCGAATCGCCGCCGCCTCGACCGCGTTGCAGAGCTGGCGGATGTTGCCGGGCCACTCGGCCGTTTCGACGGCGCGGAGAGCGGCCGGCGAGAGCGTGACGCGCGGAAGCCCGTGCCCCTTGCACGCCGACTCGCAGAAGAACGTCGCCAGCTCGACGACGTCCTCACGGCGTTCGGCCAGCGCCGGCACTCGCAGCGGCAGGACCTGGAGCCGGTAGAAGAGATCCTCGCGAAACCGACGCTCCGCAACGAGCGCGGGTAAGTCGGCGTTGGTCGCTGCGATCACGCGCACGTCGGCCAGCAGCGGGCGCGCCGCTCCGAGCGGATAGTATTGCTTGGATTGCAGGAGCTGGAGCAGCTTCGCCTGCGCCGTCAACGGCAACTCGCCGACCTCATCGAGAAACAAGGTGCCGCGTTGCGCCGCGGCGACCTTGCCTTCGATCTTCTTCACCGCGGTGGAGTGCGCACCCGGAAGAGCGCCGAAGAGCTCGCTCTCGAGCAGCTGCTCGGGAAGCGCCGCGCAGTTGAGCTCGACGAACGGCGCGCTCGCCCGCGGGCTGTTGTCGTGCACGACGCGAGCGAGCTGGCTCTTGCCGGTCCCCGTTTCACCCGTGAGAAGGACGCTCACCGTCAGCGGCGCCACCATCACGACCTGCTCGAGCACGTAGGCGAGCGCGTCGCTGCTACCGACGATGCCCGTTGCCCGCAGCCGCTGGCGTACCGCCTGCATGCGATCGCCGTTCGCGCGCCGCCGGCCCAATCCGTCGACGAGCGGCGCAAGATGGCGGCAGAAGGTCTCGGCGAGCACGCGATCCTCTTCGGAGAAGAGCCCCGGCGTCGACCGGCCTTGCAGATAGAGCACGCCACGGGGCGGATCGGTGCCGATCGGCGCGCAAAGCACCGCCTCGATGCGCGCACGCTTCACGCTCTCGAGCCCGCTGAAGCGGGGATCGTCGAGAGCCGACGCCGTCGTGATCGTCTCGGAGCGTGCGATCGTCTCGCCGATGATGCCGCGCGAAATCTCCCGCCGGACCCCTTCGATCTCCGCCGACGACAGATTGTGCGCCATCGACCAGCGCGGATGGGCGGGGTCGTCGCTCTCCTCGATGAGCTCGAGGTAGCCCCGGCTGACGTCGATGCTTTCTACGATCAGCGCCAGCCCCTCACGCAACAAGGGCTCCACATCCCGGCAGTGCACCAGTTCGAGGAGCCGGAGATACAGGTCGCGTTCGCGTCGCACCCGCGCCGCAGCGCGATCGGCTTCGGACGGGGGCGGGGTGAACGGCGGCGGCGACTCGGAGCTCATGGCGAGCGTCGAGCTTGTAGATCAACCGTCGGGAAAGTGTCCATCGCGAGCGGCCGCACGCACGACCCTCGGGGTCGGCACCCTCGTCTTTCAGCGCGTCGCTACCGTCGGACGCCGGTGGGCGGCATACAGCCGGTCCCGCCACGCGACGAGGTCGGTAAACTCCGCCGCAAGCGGCTCGTTGGTCCAGACGGCACGCACCGCCGGGCCGAGGCGGATGTACGCGTCGGACACCGGCGACATCATCTGCAGCACAACGGCCATCGTGATGTCGGCATAGGTGAAGCCACCCAGGAGATGATCACGGCCGGCGAGCGCCACCCGCAGCTCGCCGAGCACTTCGCGAAGCGTCCGGTCGCTGGCGGCGACGTCGCTGCCGACGCCGTACTTCCAGCGCAGGAAGGCGACCGTCGCATCGGTCGCGACACCGAGGGCGGGCTTCAGGAAGGCGGGGATCGCGGCCGGTAGCATCTCGTCCTTGGCCCCCGGCACGTCGCCGAGGCGCGTCACCACCCGCACGCGACCCGCCGAGAGGGCGGCTTCGCTGCGAGCATCCCACTCCGCGATCGCATCGGCGTGCGCCGCGGGAAAGAGCGGGGTGCCGGCGCCCCGACGCTCGGCGTAGAGGGCAATCGCGAGCGAGTCGCGTTCGTTCCCCGCGTCCCTCAGCAGCGTCGGCGTGCTCACGCGCCCGGTCAGGTCGCCGAGCTGCCACCGCAGCCACGGCTCGTCGATCAGCGGCACGTACTCCCGATAGTCGTACCGCCAATGATGATGGTCGAGCGCCCACCGCGCCTTCTCCGACCAGGGCGCGAAGGCTTCGGCGACGAGCAGCGGCACGAATCGTTTGTGACGGCGGACCCGGACGGACGCAAGATCCGTCCTGCGGCGTGAAAGTTCTCGACGGGCGCCCTGAACCCAGGGTAGCTACCCGCCGCATGCCGAAAGGAGCATCGCGACGGGGACCCTCGGCCGCGACGTCCAAGCGACCGAGCGGGGCCGCCGTCGATCCCGCCGCGCCGGCGACCGACGGGCGCCGGATCGAGGCCCCGACGCTGCGTGTGGCGATCCTCGCCGGACTGACCGCGCTCGGTCTCGGTCTCCGCCTCTATCGGCTCGGGCACGATCCGCTCTGGTTCGACGAGGCCTATACGGCGCTCACCGCACAGAAGTCGGTTGGCGAGATCCTGCGCTTGCTCCGCACCGAAGTCAGCGCGCCGCTCTACTATCTGATGCTGCACTGGTGGGAGCCGGTCGCGGGCGACTCCGATTTCGCGCTGCGCCTGCTGTCGGCGCTCACCGCCGCCGCGGTCGTCCCGATGATCTACCTCGTGGCGGCCGGCCTGTTCTCGCCGACCGCGGGCTTGATCGCCGCGGCTCTCGCGACGGTCGGTCCGCTCCACGTGCACTACTCCCAAGAGCTCCGCATGTACGGCATGGTGCCGCTCGCCGCGCTCGGCGTGCTCCATGGCTTCGCGAAACTCGTGCGCGCTCCCGATTGGCGCGGCGTCGCGATCCTCGCCGTCGCACTGACGGCCGGCCTGTACCTCCATTACTTCGTGCTGTTTCTCCTCCCGTTGGCGGCCAGCGTCGCTCTGTCGCCACGACCGGCGCGGTCGGCGATGCTCACGGCGCTCGCGCTCGGCATTGCCGGCCTGGCGTTCCTTCCCTGGATCGGGACGCTGCTCGGGCAGGCCGGGCCGAACCACGCGACGGATTGGATCGCCGCATGGTGGAAGGCCAAGTCGCTCTGGATCGCGATTCCCTGGTCGCTCATGGTGCTCGGACCCGGCGCCGAGTATCCGCCGGGCTGGTTCAAGCTCGGCTCGATGGGGCTCGCCGGCGACGTGTCGTTCGCCCTCGCCGTCGCGTTGCTCGGAAGCGCGGCGTTCTTCGCCGTGACCGCGCGGCGCGACGCGCGCATCTCCTGGCTCCTCGCGCTCGGCGCGGTCATCGTGCCGCTCGCTGTGGCGCTCGCGGTGTCGGTGCTCCGCTCACCGATCTACGTCGTCGGCCGCTACGACATCATCGCGTGGGCACCGTACGTGATCCTGGCCGGCGCCGTCCTCGCGCGACTCCCCGTGCTGATCGCGCTTCCGGCCCTCGCGCTCTGGATCGTGCTCTCGTGCGTCACGCTCGTCCCGCACCTGACGACCGACCGGCCCATCCGGGTCGCCGCCGATCGCGGCGCCATGCTCGCCGACATGATCGGCCGCCGCGCCGTCGCGGGCGACGTCGTGATCTTCTCCGCCTCGACCCGCCCCGTAACCGAGCACTACCTCGGCGCCTATGCCGCGCGCCTGCGCCTGATCTCCTACCCCCTCGGCACCGACGACCACCTCGGCTGGATCGATCTCCGCATCGCCACCGACGAAACTTTCGCCAGCAATGAAGCCCAACGGATGTCCACCTGGCTCACCACCCTCACCCCACCCCCAACACGCCTCTGGATCGTAGAACCCACCAGCATGGGCAACCGCCCCCTACTCGAAGCCTTGAAACAGCTCGGCTACACCCCAGACCAGACGCGCTCCGCCCCCCACCTGCTCGGCCTCGTTGCTTCGCCCCTCGGCGGGGGGAATATGCGCGGGCAAGACACGCGATAATTCCCAGCCGCGATTCGGCGTTCCTGTTCTTCGTTGACGGCGTGCGACGCACCGTGCGAGGCCTGCCTTGCGCTCGGCTGCACGCGCGCGGAGGCCCCCATGCACCGAGTCCTCGTCGTTCTACTGGCTCTCGTCGCACTCACACGTGATGCGGTCGCCGGCCCCGGTGATCTCGATGCGAGCTTCGGCGACGCCGGTGAGGTGACGCTCACGACCCCAGGCAATGAGGCGAGCGCGGGGGCGGTGGCTCTGCTGCCGGACGGGCGCCTCGTGGTCGCCGGAACCGTCACAACGCCCTCGGGCAGCGCGCTGCTCCTGGCCCGGCTGGCGACGGACGGCACGCTCGATCCAACGTTTGGCAGCGGCGGCACCGTGACGACGGACGTCGGAGGCGACGCCGGAGTGAACGACCTACTGCTGCAGCCGAACGGCGCCCTCGTGGCGGTCGGCGACGCGACCTTCGCAGGCGACCATCGGATCATGGCGGTAC
This sequence comes from Binatia bacterium, assembly GCA_039917665.1. GTDB lineage: Bacteria > Desulfobacterota > Binatia > UTPRO1 > UTPRO1 > UTPRO1. The sequence goes on along the minus strand of JBDSJB010000510.1, from coordinate 2,198 downwards.
GGTGGGACGCGGACGGAACGCTCGATGCCGGATTCGGGACCGGTGGGGTCGCGATACTCGACGTGCCGGGCGGCACCTTCGATGCGGGAGCCGCGATCGGCCGCCAAAGCGACGGCCGGCTCGTCGTCGTCGGATATGCATTCCTCGCGGCGAGCGTCGACGTCGTGCTCGCGCGTCTCGACGCGGCCGGCGTGCTCGACGGGACGTTCGGCACCGGCGGTTTCGCGTTCACCGACGTCACCGGCCGCGACGATCGGGGAAACGCTCTCGTGGTGCAGCCGGACGACACGCTCGTCGTGGCCGGCTTCGCGGGCTACGGCGGCGGACACGACAGCGACCTCCTGCTCGCTCGCTACGACGCGGATGGCGGCCTCGATCCGACCTTCGGGACCGGCGGCCTCGTCGTCACCGACGACGGCGACACGTCCAACGACGGCGCGCACGCGCTCATCCGGCAGCCCGACGGTGCCTACGTCATCGCCGGCACGGCCGCCGTCGGCACCTCGGCGCGCATGGTCGTCGCCCGCTACGACGCGACCGGCGCGCTCGATCCCACGTTTGGCATCGGCGGCGTGGCGACGCACGGGTCGCCGTTCACCTACGGCGCCTCGGCCTTTGGTCTCGTCCGGACCCCCGACGGCGCGCTCGTCGCGGTCGGCGTGCGCTCCGAGTCGGCCGTGTTCCGATCGCTCGTCACGCGCTGGACCGCCGGCGGTACCCTCGACGCGACCTTCGGCGTGAACGGTGTCGTGTCCGGCACCTTCGGCGGCGCCTACGACGTCGTCCAGCAGCCGGACGCGAAGATCGTCGTCGCCGGACTCCACGCGTCGAGCACGGGACACGACTACCGCATGGGTGTCACGCGGCTTCTCGGCGGCCGCTGTGGCAACGGCACGCTCGAGCCCGACGAGACGTGCGACGACGGCAACCTCACGAGCGGTGACGGGTGCGACGCGAATTGCACGCCGACCGCGTGCGGGAACGGGATCATCACCGCGGGCGAAGGGTGCGACGACGGCAACGTTGTCGATGGCGACTGTTGCTCGGGCGCGTGCCAGCTCGACCCCGCGGGCGCGGCCTGCACGGCCGACGATGACCTCTGCTCGAACGATGCGTGCGACGGCGCCGGAGCGTGCACCCACCCGATCGCGCCGGCCCCTGCCTGCATCCTACCGACCGTGCCGGGCAAGACGACGCTGTCCATGAAGAAGACGCCGAAGCCGAAGCTCGGGTGGCAATGGCGCCACGGCCCCGAGATCGCGGCGGGCGAATTCGGCGATCCGACCGTCGCCACCGACTACGCGATCTGCGTCTATGACGCCGCGGCCGGCGCGGCGAGCCTGGCGCTTCGTGCGGACGTACCCGGCGGTCCCTGCGGCGCCGGGGCATGCTGGCGCGCGACCAAACGCGGCTTCGAGTACAAGGACCGCTTCGCCACGCGCGGCATTACGAAGATCCAGTTGATCGCGGGACCTGCCGGGAAGAGCCGGGTCGCTGTCGCTGGCGGGACGGTCGCGCTCGGCCCGATCGCGCTCCCCATGGCGCAGGATCCGACCGTCACGGTTCAGCTGCGGAACGCCGCGGGCAAGTGCTGGGGGACTACCCACGCGACCGCAAAGAACAACGACGCGACTCGCTTCACCTCACGCTCGGACTGAAGCGCACGTCAGTCGGCCGTGACGGGCTCCGGCGTCCGGAGCGCTTCGCGGATCAGCGGGTGGCCGCCGCCCCGTTCAGGCCCGCTTCTCGACGATGGACCAGGCGAGAAAGGCGAGCAGCTGACAGATCGTGCCGTACGTCATTGCCTGCTCGGAGCTGGCGTTGCCGTCGAGGCCGCGCTTGTAGACGCCCTGAGCGATGCTCGCCAATCGGAACAGCGAGAACGCGAGATAGAAATCCCAGTTCTCGACGTCCGGACGGCCGGTGCGACGGCAATAGTCGGCGACGTATTCTTGCTCGTTCGGAAGGCCCATGGCGGCGAAGTCGATGCCGACGAGCGAACCCTGGGTCGGGCTGTTCATATGGTACAGCAAGCAATTGTAGGCGAGGTCGGCGAGCGGATGGCCGAGCGTCGAGAGCTCCCAGTCGAGCACCGCGAGCATGCGCGGCTCGGTCGGATGGTAGATCGAGTTCTCGAGACGGAAATCGCCGTGCACGATGCAGATCTCGTCGCCGGGCGGAACGTGCGCCGGAAGCCA
>JBDSJB010000509.1:0-8927 GCA_039917665.1 Binatia bacterium | reverse complement strand
GAGATACTGCCCCGTATAGGACGCTTTTACCTCCGCTACGTCCTCCGGTGTTCCCGCGGCGACGACGTCTCCGCCGCGCAGTCCGCCCTCGGGACCAAGATCGATGATCCAGTCAGCGGTCTTGATCACGTCCAGGTTGTGCTCGATGACGAGCACCGTATTGCCGCGGTCGACGAGCCGGTGGAGCACACTCATCAACAGCCGCACATCCTCGAAATGCAGTCCGGTCGTGGGCTCGTCAAGGATGTAGAAGGTCCGGCCGGTGTCGCGCTTGGACAATTCCGCCGCGAGCTTCACCCGCTGCGCCTCGCCGCCCGAAAGAGTCGTCGCGCTCTGTCCGAGGTGGACGTAGCCGAGTCCGACGTCGAAAAGTGTTTGCAGCTTCTGGCGGACCCGCGGCTGGTTCTCGAAGAAATGAAGCGCGTCCTCCACGTTTTGATCGAGCACATCCGCAATGCTGAGCCCGCGGAAGCGTACCTCGAGCGTCTCACGGTTGTAGCGCTTTCCCTTGCACACGTCGCAGGGAACGTAGACATCGGGCAGAAAGTGCATCTCGATCTTTACCAGACCGTCGCCCTCGCACGCTTCGCAACGGCCCCCCTTCACATTGAAGGAAAACCGGCCCGGACCGTAGCCGCGAATCTTTGCTTCAGGAAGCTCGGCGAACAGCTCGCGGATGGGAGTAAACAGCCCGGTGTATGTCGCGGGATTCGATCGCGGCGTACGTCCAATCGGGCTCTGGTCGATGTCGATGACCTTGTCGAGATGGTGGAATCCCGTGATCCGATCGTGCGCACCGGGGATGACGCGAGCCCGATAGAAGTGGCGCGCCATCGCGTTGTGGAGGATGTCCTCGATGAGCGTCGACTTCCCGCTTCCGGAGACACCGGTCACCGCGACGAACAAACCAAGCGGAATCTCGACGTTGAGATTGCGGAGGTTGTGCTCGCGCGCACCTTCGATGCGTATGGCTCGACCAGGCGCGCGCGGACGGCGCGCGTCGGGAATGGGAATCTCCAGCTCGCCACGGAGATAGCGGCCCGTAATAGAGTCCTTGCTGTTCCGAACCTGATCTACCGTGCCCTCGGCAATGACGAGGCCGCCGTGCTTCCCCGCACCCGGACCGAGATCGATGACGTGATCGGCTGCGGTCATGGTCTCCTCGTCGTGCTCAACGACGATCACTGTGTTGCCGAGATCGCGAAGCTGACGAAGCGTCGCGAGCAGCCGCGCGTTGTCGCGCTGGTGAAGCCCGATCGACGGCTCGTCGAGGATGTAGAGCACGCCCGACAAGCTCGACCCGATCTGCGTCGCGAGCCGGATGCGCTGGCCCTCGCCACCCGACAATGTGGCGCTGGTGCGGTCGAGCGTCAGATAGTCGAGCCCGACCTGCTGCAGGAACCCCAGACGATCGCGGATCTCCTTCAACAAGAGGCGCGCGATCTCGAGCTCCTGGGCGCTCAGCTCGACCTTCGTGAAGAACGCGCACGCTTCTCCGACCGAGAGCGCCAAGACCTGCGCGATCGTGCGGTCACCGACGCGCACGGCGAGGCTCTCCTTTCGGAGGCGCGCGCCGCCGCAGCCAGCGCAGGGCCGCGCGCTCATCAGGCTTTCGAGCTCGTCGCGCAGCCACGGCGACTCGGTCGCGTCGTAGCGGCGTTGAAAGAACCCGACGAGCCCTTCCCACGCCCGCATGAAGGTGTGGCGCTTGCCGTCCTTCCGGAACTCGATCTCGACTTCCTTGCTGCCGGTGCCTTCGAGCAGAACCTTCCGCGCCGCGGCCGAGAGATCGGCCCAGGGCGTCGCGAGCTGGAACTTGTAGCGCGCGGCGAGCGCCGCGAAGACGCTGCCCAGCTGTCCGGCGGTCTTGCGATCGACCGTCGCGATCGCGCCGTCGGCGAGGCTCTTCCGCACGTCGGGAATGATCAGGTCGGGATCGAAATAACGGCTGACGCCGAGGCCGTTGCAGTCCGGGCACGCGCCCTGCGGACTGTTGAACGAAAACATGCGCGGCGTCAGCTCGGGCAGCGACGTTCCGCACGCGACGCAGGCGAAGCGCCGGCTGAAGAGCATCTCCTCGGCGACATTGCCGTCCGCGCCGAGTCGTTCGACCGTCACGACGTCGTCGCCGCGTGCGAACGCGGTGTCCAACGAGTCGGCGAGCCGCTTCTCGAGTCCGGCCCGCACCGTCAGCCGGTCGACCAGCACCTCGATCGTGTGCGGCAACGTCTTCCCGAGCACGATGTCGTCGGCGAGCTCGTGCAGCACGCCGTCGACTCGGACGCGCACGAAGCCCGCCTGCCGCAGCTCCTGCAACTCGCGGCGATGCTCGCCCTTCCGCCCGCGGATGACCGGCGCATAGAGGTTGAAGCGCGTCTTCTCGGGGAGCGCGAGCAAACGATCGACGACCTGCTGGATCGTCTGCGACGCGATCGGCCGCCCACACTGCGGACAGTGCGCGCGCCCCGCGCGGGCGAACAGCAAGCGCAGATAATCGTGGATCTCGGTGACGGTCGCGACGGTCGAACGCGGATTTTTGCTCGCGGTCTTCTGCTCGATCGCGATCGCCGGCGAGAGGCCCTCGATCTGATCGACGTCGGGCTTCTCCATCTGCTCGAGGAACTGCCGGGCGTACGCCGAGAGCGACTCGACGTAGCGGCGCTGGCCCTCGGCATAGAGCGTGTCGAACGCGAGCGACGACTTCCCCGAGCCCGACAGCCCAGTGATGACCACGAGCTTCTCGCGCGGAATCTCGACGTCGATGTTCTTGAGATTGTGCTCGCGCGCCCCGCGCACGACGATGCGGTCGGGCATCGAGGGGGTGTAGCAGGGGTGGGATAGCGGTGCGACTCTTGCCTGACAGCGATTGTCGCCAGGTCCGCGGACGCGACACCGAAGCGTCGCACCGCGGACCCTGACGATCGTTCAATCGGCCTTGTCCTTCAGCGTGATGCCGTCGAACTTGTCGAACGGACTGCTGTACGTCGCCGTCCAGCATTGCCCGCTCGTCGCGTTGCGCAGCTGAACGACCATGATCGAGCTGATGAGGGGCATCGAGAGGTTGTCGCCCTTTCCCTTCACCTGGATCTGCGCCTTGCCATCGATGCCGGCCTTCAGCGTGATCTGCGAGATGCCCGACGGCGTCAGGTCCTTGTCCTTGTATTGGAAGCCGGTCGGCTTGGCGGACCAGCAGGGTTTGCCAGCGCACGTGCCACCCGCAGGCACCACGAGCTCGGCGGCGAGACCGAGGGCGTTGTAGATGCAAAGCCCGTAGTCATCGCTCGAGAGCGGGTTGCCGAACTCGCCGACCGTGGTGGCCGCACCCTTGAGCCATTTCCACTGCACCTGATCCTTCGTGTCGGGGTTCTTGTCGACGAGCATCAGCTGGGCTTTGCCGCTCACGAACGGGCTCCGACATCCCGGCTCGAGCGCAGGCGGGCAGATCGCGACGACTTCCGGAACCGCCATCGTCCACTCGCTCGCCGCCGACGTCAGCGCGGTAATGCGAACGTCCCCGCCACCGAGCGGCGTGCGCGCGGTGATGCACGGATCGTTCGGAATGGCTTGCGTCGCCCCGAGACAATTCGGAATCGGCCCGACGCCATTCCGGAAGATCTCGATCGTCGTCTCGTCCTGCCCTGCCGGAATCTCTGACGCGTCGATGTCGAAGCTGATTCGCAGCGGGCTCGCCACCGAGGCGGGTTTCGCCGTGATTTGCACTAGCCGTCCGAGAAATTCGTAGCCCGAGGGCGGGGCGCCGGCGTTGAAGGTGCCGATGATCTGTACTTCGCCGCCGACCGGAGTGGTTACGGTGGTCTCGACGACGCTCGCTGGGCCCGAGCCGGCCGTCGTGACCGTGCCCCCGGGGGGCGTCACCTCGACCACGATCTCTTCGGCGAAGATCGCCTGGCCGGGATACGAGCCGCGGACGACGCCGGGGAAACCGCCGACGGAATTGACCGAGCTCGCGCTGCTCGGACTCAGACAGGTCAAGGCGGTAAGCGTGGTCGGGTCGGACGTGTTTCCGGCCGGCGGTGTGGCGACGCCGTCCACCGAGATCGAGCCCCCAACCAAACCGCGATCGAGGTAGCACTTTCTATTCTGGAGCTGGCAGCTGCCGAGCATGCCCCCGCAGTCTATGTCGGCCGAGCAGCTCCGCTGCGGATGACCCGACGCAATCGTGCACACCTTCGACACCGGCCCGGTGAGGCATTCGCCTTCACCGTCGAGCGGCGCGGTGTCCGTGCAGTCGAGCCCGAGGGTGCTCGTGTCGTCGAGGCAACCGCTCGGCTTCGACGGCTCGCCCGGAACTCCGCACAGCCCACCCCCAGGACACTCGGTATTCGTCACGCAGGCGGCTGCGGCGTTGCTGCCGCCGACACACCGCTTACCGCCGCAGATCGGCCCAATCGGTCCCAACGGGTCTCCACAGTCCGCATTCGACTGGCAGACCTCCGCGCCGAGGCTGTTGCACGTGTCGCAGAAACATCGGGAGCCTGGGTAGCCCTTGCACGTCGGGCTCGCCGCGCTCAGCGTCAGGCTTTGGGACGCCGTCGAAAAGGGAACCGTTCCGAGCACGAAATTGGCGATCTTGCTGAAGGCGTTGGGCGGGCAATCGAAACTGCTGGCACCGAAGTCCGGATACTCGGCCGTGGCATTGGCATCGCATGGGAGCCCGTTGCGTGGCCCGGCGTCGCAGGTGCCGCCCCGAACGTTGTCGTTCTGCGCAGCGTCTCCGACGCAACGGGGGCAGGGATTATCCGGGGTCAGCCCACTGTAGAGCGAGACCTTGAGCGGGACGTCCGGCGACAAGTCGCCCGTGTCGACGTTCACGCTGCCGCTCACGGCACCCGTGATCTCGGTCGTGTAGCAGCTCGAGACGCCACCCGCCGCCGTGGCCGTCGGCGCGCCCGCAAAAAAGCGACAGAGTGCCGCGGCGCCGCAATCGGCGACTTCGGTCGGGGCCGTGCAGATGACGGACGTGTCGTTGAGACAGCGTTGATTGTTGCCGCCCGCGTTGGGCGCGAGGCCGGTGATCGAGCACGTTCCGCACGGTGGTGACCCGGCAGCGCAACTCACGTCCATGCGAAACGCATAGCCGTTGACCGGCATGTCGTGGGCGAGCCCCGTCCATCCCGCGTCGACCGTCGACCCGGTGGCATCGGGTCGGAACACCACCGCGCTGGGGCACGGTGTCGAAGCCGAAGCCGGAGAGACGATCAATGCGCCGACGAATACGAATCCTGCCAAACGTCCGAGTGTGATCATGGTGTGATCCTTTCGAAGGTCGAAGCAGCAAACCGCCGGCCAGACCCGACGGCGTCGACCACGTCGATTGGTCGCGCATTGCCGGGCGGCACCCCGCCGCATTGTCTCTCCCTGGAGAATGTCCCTCTGCGATCGAGGACGATGCGGAGGAATGGACGGACGCCCCGCGGGGCTTGTAAGACGCCAGCATGGCCGACTCCGCCGACCACCTCGCTCGCATCGAACGCGATGGCTACACCATCATCGAAGACGTGCTCTCCGCCGCCGAGACCGACACCGTGCTCGCCGAGGTGGATCGCCTCGAGGGCTCGCTCGGTATCGAGTTCGCGAACAACGACTTCGAGGGCCGCCGCACGAAACGCGTCTACAATCTCCTGATGTACGGCGCGCTCTTCGAGGCGATCCCCGTGCACTCGCGCGTGCTCCCGGTCGTCGACGGCGTGCTCGACGCGGGGTGCCTGGTGTCGTCGCTGTCGTCGATTGCCCTTCATCCCGGCGAGACGGCCCAGCCGATCCACGCCGACGACCAGCTGTTGCCACTGCCGAAGCCGCACGTGCCGACGGTCTGCAACACGATGTGGGCGCTCACCGACTTCACCGAGCCGAACGGCGCGACTCGCATCATTCCGGGCTCGCACACGCGCGATCACAGTCCGGAGTACGGCTCGGAGCACGACTCGATCCCGGCCGTCATGCGGCGCGGCAGCGTGCTCGTCTGGCACGGCAGTCTCTGGCACGGCGGCGGCGCGAATCGCAGCGACGCGGTGCGCGTCGGCATCGCGATGAACTACTGCGCCGGCTGGGTGCGCCAGCAGGAGAACCAGCAGCTCGGCATCCCCCGCGAGATCGCGCGCGGCTTCGGCCCGCGCCTGCGCGAGCTGGTCGGCTACGGCGTGTATCGCGGACTCGTCGGCCACATCGACAAGCGCAACCCGGTCGAGCTGCTCGGCGAGTCTGGTGCACTGGAAACCGTGTGGGACACGGCGAACCGGGTGCGAACGCCCTGACTCAATCCGGCGGCGGCAGCTCCAACATCTTGGCGAGCATCTGCGTCGCCGGATTGTTGCGCTCGAAACCCGAGCCTTCCGGCATGACGCCGTACTCGGTCATCTGGTCGGCGATGCGGATCAGGACGAGCGCGAAGCGGAACGCGCCCCATATCTCGTAGTAGAAGAGATCCTGCGCTCGCCGGCCGACGATGCCCTCCCAGCGCGCGACGACCTCGGCGCGCGGCGGGAATCCAGGGAGCGGCGCCGCGCCGACGCCCTCGGTGTGGTAGCGCTCGAGCACGAGCCACCACGCGAGATCGACCTCGGCCGGACCGAGCGTCACCATTTCCCAATCGAGCACCGCGACCGGACGGAAATCGCGAAAGATCATGTTGCCGATGCGCGCGTCGCCCCAGGTGAGGCTCGCCGACGGCTCGTCGGCCGGTCGCTCGCGTTCGAGATAGGCGAGCGCCGCTGCGACGATCGGCATCGAGCGTCCCGCCGCCGCCCAGCGCAGCATCATCGTGTAGTAACCCAGCTGCTGCGCGAACGGCGACGCGCCGTACTCCGGACGGGCGAGAAACTCGAACCCGAGCGCGCGCCAATCGAGACGGTGCAGCTCGGCCAACACCGTGAGCGCGGAGCGCGAGAGCTCGGCTTGCTGCGCGGGCGTGGCGTCGAAGAGCCACCCCCCGTGCGTGAACGGCGGATGGTCGGGCGGAATGACGCCGTCGACCCGGTCCATCACGTAGAACGGCTGCCCCAGCACGCTCGCATCGTCTTCGTACCAACGCATGCGCGGCACCGGGATGCCGGTCGGCGCCAACATCTCCATGGTGCGGTACTGCCGGTAGAGATCGTACTCCGGGAAGATCGCGTACGCGGTCGGCTTCACGCGGGCGACGAGCTTCGCGTCGACGGGGCCTTCGCTGCCGCGCCACGAAGCGTCGATCAACAGGGTCTCGTTCGAGAAACCGCTGCCGCTCGGCAACGCGATCTCACCGATGTGGACGTCGGCAGCCCCTGCCAACTTGCGCTGCAGCCAGGTCGTCAGCTGCGTGCGGGTGACGTCAACGTCGCGGGCCTGCGGGATCGGCATGTCAGTTCGCCTCCGCTCGGCCCCATAGCTTGGTTGGGATCGGAATCCCACGGCGGTGACACACGAGGCGGACCGGACCGACCCGCCTCGTGTGGTTCGGGGTTTACGTATGACCCTTCAGGGTCTACGGATGACCAGTTGCTGTCCCCTTGAGCGTGAGACGCGACGGTCCCGGGAGACCGGCGACCGCGTTCACGGCCGCAGCGGCAGTCGGCGCGACGCAGTAGACGCTGCCGAGCGTCGGCTGCGAGACGTCACGCGCCGGCGGATCTTCGAGACCGTTTGCGATCAGCGTGTTGGTTCCGACCTTGCCGGTGAAGCCACCGGTCAAGAAGCAACCGCGGTTCCCTGCCTCGCATGTTCCGGTCCCGCAATCCGAATTGGTGCTACACGAGCGCTGCGCATGGCCGGACGCCAGCGAGCACGTCTTAGTGACTGGGCCGGAGGTGCACTCTCCCTCGCCATCGACCGGAGACGTATCGGTGCAGTCCAGGATTCCAACCGTGTTGGTGTCGTCGAGACAGGCCGAGGCTTTCGACGGCTCACCGGCCTTGGCACAGAGGCCACCGCCCGGACACGCGGTGGTGTTGGTGCACGGAGCGCCGACGTTCGTGCCGCCGATGCATCGGCGTCCGCCACAGATCGTCGCGCCCACCGCGACACAATCCGCGTTGTCGTCACACACCGTAGCGGCGGCGTTGTTGCACGTGTCGCAGAGACACTTCTCGCCGCTGAGATCGCCGCAGTTCGGGCTGGCCGCACTGAGGATCTTCACGACCGGATCAGTCCCGTTGCTCAAGTCGATCGAGAGATTTGCGATCAACAGGCCCGGAGTCGTCGGGCAATCCAAGCTGGTGGTCCCGAAATCGGGACGACCGGGCACGCTGCCGTTGCCGTCGCAGGCCAGGCCGATGCGGACACCGGCGTCGCACGCGCCGCCCTGGGTGCCGTCGTTGATGACCGCGTCGCCGACACAACGCGGGCACGGACCGTCGACTCCGTTGATGCCGACGTAGACGCTCGAGGCGAGGAGCGCGACCGAGTACGACTCGCCGCTCTCGATGTTCACCGTGCCGAGGAGCGGCCCGTCGAACTGGTTGACGACGCAAGTCGCCACGCCGCCGGAGGAAAGTGGCAGCGGCGTGCCGAAGTAGAATTGGCAAGTTCCGCCGCCACCGAGACACGGGGCGTCGGTCGTACACTGGACCGAGGTGTCATTGGTGCAACGCTGATTGTGGAGCTGGTTCGTTCCAACGTTCGGGAGCGGCCCATTCAAGCTGCACTGGCCGCACGGCCGCGTCGCGCCCGTGCATCCGCTGACGCCGACGGTCACGTCACCGTTGGTCACGATGGGACTGCCGTGCGCAATGCCCGTCCAACCGACGTCGAGCTTCGTCGCGGGATCGCCGGGGCTGCCGACGAAGTGGATGGTCGAGGGGCACGCGCAGTTGCAGCCGACGCAGGCGAAGTCGCTGCCACACGGGGCGTTCGGGTTGTTCGGCCCACCCGGATCGCAGAACTCGCCGCCCTCGATGAGGCCGTTGCCGCAGGGCGGTCCGACGTAGTCGAGG
>JBDSJB010000508.1:0-3234 GCA_039917665.1 Binatia bacterium | reverse complement strand
ACTCGCCAGCCGCCGTGCGTGCGCGTGCTGACTTATCATCGCTTCGGCAGTTCGATCCGCGATCCTTTTAGCGTGCGGGAGGACGACTTCGAGCGCCAGATGAGCTGGCTCGCGCGCGAAGGTCTCGCGATATCGCTCGCCGATCTCGAAGGCTTTTTGGCCGGCCGACAAATGCTTGCGAGCGGCGCAATCCTCGTCACGATCGACGACGGCGCTCCGTCGGCGTACACGCGCGCGCTCCCTATCCTGCGTCGCCACGGCATTCCGGCGGTGCTGTTCGTACCCGCTGGCGAAATTCATGCCGGCGCGAGCGCCGACTCGCACGACGAGGGACCAGAGGCGCGCATGACCCGCGCGCAGCTGGTCGAGATGGCTCGGAGCGGCGTCACGATCGGATCGCATGCGTGGACCCATCATTCGCTGGGTCACATGTCTCTGACGGCGGCACGCGAACAGGCGACACGATCACGGGCCACTCTCGAAGATCTGCTCGGCACGGCGGTGACCTCGTTCGCCTATCCGTTCGGAACACGTGCCGACTACAGTGACGCCACGGCGGAGCTACTGCGCGAAGCCGGCTACACGAGCGCGTTTACGTCGCAACACGGGGCGATCAGCGCGCACGACGACGCCCTAGCTTTGCCACGCGTGAAGGTGGAAGGCGGCGAAGGGATGTGGATGTTCCAGGCCCTCACGCGCGGTGGGCTTGATGGGTGGCGTTGGATCGATCGCACCCTGTGGAAGATGCAGGCAGCGGAGGCATGATGGAATCGGTGCATTGGACGCAGGATGCCCCCGGAACGCGGCACCCCGCCGAGGCGTGGTGGCAGACGCTGGTGGAGGCCGAGTGCTTGCACACCGGCGTTCGGCGCATCGTCGTCCACGTGGCACGTTCGGCTCGCGAGGAGATCGTCGTGGAAACCGCTCGGGCGCTGATCTCGTTTTTGCGCCGAGCCGGCATCGTGACCGTCGACGTAATCGACCCTGGCGGACGCGTAGCGGACTGGCCGAACGTCGGTTGGATCGACCTCGCCGCGGCCGAGCGCTTGCGCGTCGACGCGGCTTGCCTGCGCGGAGGGGCCATGATCCCGACGCTCTGGCTCGACAATTTCTATCTCGTGACCGTGACCGGGGTCACGCCGGATCCGCGCTATGGCCTCTCCGGCATCCTCGCAGCGCAAGCCGCCCTCCTCACGGAGAGCGGCGTTGACGATCTCGGCGCGATCTTCGAAGCCCATCGCCTGCTCGCCGCAGACCTGAACATCGCATGCGGAACGCGCATCGCTGGATCGCCGGCGTCGGAAACGTGGTGGGCCGCAAGTCGCGACGATGTTAGGCTCGAATGTGCCATTGCGGCTGCCGCGGGCGCATCGCCAATGACACTGCCCCACCTCCACTATCTCTCGCGGCATGAGGTCATGCCCACGTTGAGCGGTTTGATGGAACGGCGCGTCGCACTCGAGAATCACGTCGCATCCGCGGAAGCCGTCCGGGCGGCGCGCACCCGCGCCGCCATCACGCGCGTCGGCCGCATGATCCGCGACGACATCGGCCTCGCGGCCACCAATCTGCACCGCATTCCGCAATTCATCGAGCGGCGTTGGCCCGGCGTGCTGCCGTTCGGAAAGGGAGCAGCGTGAGCCGCATCCGTTTTGGCGTCGTCGGTTGCGGTGCCGTCTCCGAGATCTACCACGTGCCCGCGATCGCGCACTGCGCGGGAGCAACGCTGACGGCATTGGCCGACGCCGTCCCAGAGCGGGCCGCAGAGGTCGCACGGCGATTCAACGTGCCGACGTCGGTCGGCGACCACCGAGAATTGGTCGGCAAGGTCGACGCCGTGCTCATCGCCACCTCCAACACCACGCATGCCGACATCGCCTGCCAGCTTCTCGAAGCGGGCGTCCACGTCCTGTGCGAGAAGCCCATGGCGACGACCAGCGCCGATGCCGATCGCATGTTCTCCGCGGCCGCCCGTAGCGGCGCACGCCTGATGGCCGGGCATTCTCGACGCTTCAATCCCAACCTCGAGCTCGCAAAGGAACTGGTTGCCGCGGGTCGCATCGGCAAACTGGAGACCGTCGGCGCCGCGCTCGGAAGCCCGTACGGGTCGTGGCCGACGCGTACCGACTTTCGCCGTCAGCGGGCGCTCTCCGGCGGCGGCGTCCTGTTGGACTTGGGCATTCATTTGATCGACCTCGCGGTGTGGCTCGGCGGCGGCGCCAAAATGCTCCGCTACGAAGCGAGCGATACGCTCGGCTGGGGCGTCGAGAACGATGCCGAGGTCGAGTTGGAGCTGTCGAACGAGGCGTGCGCAAGACTTTCCTGCAGCTATACGCACGGCCTGAATCGCACCGTCCGCCTCAGCGGATCCGCCGGTTGGATCGAAACCTCCATCGACGGCGCGCCGGACGTGACCTTTTTCGGACGCGACAGCCGACTCTGTCAACGCGCTGGCGCCCAGAAGATCGCCGTTCCGGAGACCGATCCGTACACACGCCAGATCGAACACTACGTCGACTGCCTCGCGCACGACCGTCCATTCGTCGTGACCGCGGAACAGGTGGTGAACGGGTTGGACATCATCGAACGCTGCTATGCCGTTGCGAGGGCCGCATGAGCACTGGCGATGCGATTCTCGTGACGGGCGCCGCCGGGTTCGTCGGGTCGCGATTGGTCGCTCGGTTGCGTGCTGCGGGTCGTCCGACCCATGCCCTGATCCGTGACGGCGCGAGTGCACCGAAGCTGGAATCGCTCGGGGCCCGGGTCTTTCGGGGTGACGTGACGTTGCCCGATTCGCTGCAGGCCGCGACCGCCGGCTGTGCCGCGGTCCTGCATTGCGCCGTCGGCGGCAGCGATCTCGAACAGGCACGAGCGATCAACGTGCGCGGCACCGAGAACGTGCTCCGCGCCGCCATCCACGCCGGGGCGCGGCGGGTGGTCCACGTGAGCTCGGTTGTGGCGCAGGGGCGCAAATGGCCACCGGTGCTCACCGAGGCGAAGCCGCTCGAGCTCACGGGCGACCCGTACGCCGTCACGAAGGCCGAGGCCGAGCAGGCCGCCGAACGCTTGGCAGCGGATGCACACCTCGAGCTCGCGATCATCCGTCCGACGATCGTTTATGGCCCAGGATCGAGCCGTATCCTCGCCGAGCTCTCGCGCGTCGCGTACGAGCGCATCAAAGCCCTCGACGGCGGGCGCGGATACCTCAACATGATCTACGTCGATGATCTGGCG
>JBDSJB010000507.1:0-9789 GCA_039917665.1 Binatia bacterium | reverse complement strand
ACGACTGCAACCAGAACGGTCAGCGCAAGGATGCGACGGTCTCGGTCCTGTGCAAGAACCCGCCGTGCGTCGCCCTGACGAACGTGGTCGCCAACAAGGCGTCGGCGTGCCCGAACGAGGCGATCGTAGTCTCGGGCAAGGTGACCAACTGCGGCACCGACTCGGCGACCTACACGGTCACCGTCGGCGGCGTCCAGGTCTTCACCGGCACGCTCGCTCCGGGCGCGTCGCAGAACTTCAGCCGCGACGTCACGATGGGTGAGTGCGTCGCCGGCAACAACGTGACGTGGAATGTCGATGCTACTGCGTCGAACACCTGCGGCGGTGCCCACGACGACGCTGTGGTCTCCGTCCGCTGCAAGGCGAAGCCGTGCGTCGAACTGGTCGCGAATCGTGAGCCGGCGTCGGCCTGCCCGGGCGACAGGGTCACGATCTCCGGCACGGTGAAGAACTGCTCGATCGACCCCGAGACCATCGTGGTCACGATCGACGGCGTCCAGGTCCTGAACCAGGTCGTGGCTTCAGGCGCGACGCAGGCCTACTCGAGGGACCTCACGATGCCGCAGTGCACCGCGGGTCAGAACGTGTCCTTCGTGATCAACGCCACTGCCACCAACGACTGCGACCAGGTCGGCGACAAGAAGACCGCCACCGTCCAGGTCCAGTGCAAGAACGCGCCGTGCGCGCTCCTCACGGACGTCGCGGTCAACAAGCAGGCGGCCTGCCCGAACGAGTTGGTGATCATCTCGGGCAAGGTGAAGAACTGCGGCACCGACTCGGCGACCTTCACGGTCACCGTCGGCGGCGTCCAGGTCTACACCGGCACGCTCGCTCCGGGAGCGGATGCGCCGTTCAACCGCGAAGTGTCGATGGGCGAGTGCGTGGCGGGCAACAACGTCACGTGGACGGTCAGCGCCACGGCGGTGAACAGCTGCGGCCACAACTCGGTCGAGCAGTCGGTCTCGGTCCGCTGCAAGAGCAAGCCGTGCGTCGAGGTCAAGGCCCTTGGCCCCAACTCGTCGTGCGTCGGCAGGTCGATCACCATCACCGGCAAGGCGAAGAACTGCAGCCTCGACGCCGAAGTCATCGTGGTGACGGTCGACGGCCAGCAGGCCTACAACGCGTCCGTTGCTGCGGGCGCCGAGGTTTCGTGGACGATCACGTTGCCGATGAAGGACTGCGTGGCGGGCCAGAGCGTGACCTACAACGTGTCCGCGACCGCGAGCAACTCGTGCGGCCAGGATACGAAGACGACCCAGGTGGTGGTGCTCTGCCAGGCCCCGCCGTGCGTCGCGATCGACCTCAACGCCCCGGCCATCTCGTGCGTGGGCGCCACGATCAAGCTCTGCGGTTCGGTGACGAACTGCTCGCCTGGTCCGGAGACGATCGAGCTTCGCTACGGCGACCAGGTCCAGCGCTTCGAGAACGTCGCGCCGGGAACGAGCAAGTCCTACTGCTTCGAAGTCGTGATGGCGGCATGCGTCACCGGCGACGTGCGCGAGTGGGTCGTGACCGCCTCGGCGACGAGCGAGTGCGGCCGGGTCGAGAAGACCGCGGTCGACGAGACCAAGTGCAAGCTGCCCATCATCAAGGTGAAGAAGGCGGCTGAGAGCCTGGTCAATGACGGCGGCATCATCCACTACACGATCATCGTGGAGAATGCCGGCGAAGTGGATCTGCAGAACGTCCTGATCACGGACACGATGTGCAAGTACACCGTCTACAACAACCACGCGAATCCGGCGGCCTATGCGGAGCCCGCGGTTGGTCAGAACGGTGTCGTGATCTGGAAGATCGCCCTGCTGAAGAAGGGTGAGTCGCAGGCCTTCACGTTCGAGGCGAAGGCGAGCCTCGCTGCGGGTGGCGCAAGCTGCCCTGGCGACGTCGTCTGCACGAACCGTGTCGAAGCCCTCGGCTACTGCTTCGGCAGCGACAACACCTACCCGGTCAAGGACACGGACCAGACCGCGACGACGATTCGTTGCGCGGTCCTGAACTGCCCGCGTACCGCCGGGTTCTGGACGCAGCAGTGCGCCCAGAAGACGGGTGGCAGCACGAAGTTCTCGAGGGCGCAGATGGACCAGATCACGGCGAAGGTCGACGACGTGTCGAGCTTCTTCGACTGGGCCAGCGGCGACTTCAACTCGTTCTGCGCGATCGTCAATCCGCCCAGCCCGATGGATCAGCGGAAGCAGGCCAAGCGTCAGTTCGCCGTGCTGCTGGCGAATTATGCGACTGACCTCCTGAACCTGACTCCGAACAACGGCGCTGAACTCCTCCTCGACGCGAGCACGCCGGTCAGCTGCGCCGGCTTGAACGCGCGCACGATCGGCGAGCTGATCACGGAAGTCGATCTGCTGCTGGCGACGCTCGAGGGTCAGGATCTGACGCAGGTGAAGGCGAGGTACGGCGACATCATCAGCTGCACCGATGCGATCAACAACGGCCTCACCATCCCGACGACGGCGAACTGCGAGCATGGCAGCGACACGTCCGGTTCACAGTCGGGTGGCGATCCGTCGATCGACGCGGTCAACACGCAGCTGTATCGCGCCGTGCCGAACCCGTTCGCTTCCGTCACCCAGTTCTCCTACGAGGTGACGGGTGCCGAGGCGGGCGTGGATATCGCCGTCTACGACGTGGCGGGACGCCAGATCCGCAAGCTGGTTCATTCGACCCAGCAGGCGGGCCGGTACATCGCGACGTGGGACGGCAAGAGCGACGACGGTGTCAGCGTGACGCGCGGCGTGTACTTCGTCCGGACGGTCATCGCCGGAACGAAGGCGCCGGTCCAGCGCCTGCTGTTCGTCCGCGACGCACAGTAGACTCGGCGTCTCGGACCCCCGGCCCGCAAGGGTCGGGGGGACGGGACTGCCGGGGGGTTTCCGATCATCCAGGCGGCCCCGCTCTTCGCGAGCGGGGCCGTTTTTGGTACGCCCAGCATGGGCGCTGACTGGGAGGTGGAAGTCCTCCCGGGGACTTGGTCACAGGGACCCAAGGAAACCGCAAGGGCGCAACTGTGAGGGTGTCCGAAGGAAGCGGGGAACGAACCGACCGGCCGACGAACAGAAACCGGATGTGAGGCGAGATCGCTCAGGGCGAGCGGGCAGATGACCGCGAAGCTCTCGTGACCCGTAAGTCCGGCGGTGGTGTCGGGAAGGTTAGCGCTCTTATCTGGGGAGATCTCGCCTCACGCCTGAAAGGGCGACAGGGCCGCGAGCCGTGGAGCGAGGAGTCAGCCGAGGCCGTAGTAGCGGCGGCGACGCCGCCATCGTGGCCGGGCAGATGGCCCCGGTCCAGCGGGTGCTCTACATCCGAAACGAGCAGTTACCCCGGGTCACGGGACCCCGGTCGCAAAGCCAAGATCTCTACCCGCCTCAAACATTCGGCCCCGCACCTTCGGGTGCGGGGCCGTTCTGTCACCCTGCGTTGCAGGTAACAACTACATGCCGGCAAAATGCCCGGATTCTGTGAAAAATTTGAACCAGCTAATCTGCAACGATGCTAGAATTTGCACGCCTCAGTCGAGGAATGTGCCCCTCCCCGGGCGCCTATCCTCCAAGCCAGGGATTGGCGGAGGCGGGAAATGTCGTGGACGCTCGAACTCCCGCTCCGAGTCCGATCGGTAACGGCGATCGAAATTTTTCGATTGTTCGCCTTCTCACCGACGAGAATTCAAGCGAGATCCGAGCCCACCTCAACGCACTGCACCGATCCGGGTTTGCCGATGTCCCATGTTCTTGAAATGCTCCCCCCTGCTCAGGACGGTCCGCGAGGATCTTCCGTTGCCCTGCCCTCCGGGGTGGAACAGAGAGGTTGTCCGAAATGAAATCTAGACCCATGTCCCTGCGCTCCAGGGGTCGGGGACCGATTGCGACGCTGATCGCGCTCGCGAGCCTTTTCACGCTCGTGCTCGCCGTGCCGGCCGCCATGGCCGCACCATCGATCGACGGCAATCTGGCCGACCTCATCACCTACATCAACCAGATCAAGGCGGACGGCACCGGAGTCGGCGCCGTCATCGTCGACAAGCAGGACATCAACGGAAACCCGACGCCAGAGACCATTCTGAGCGATGCTTCGTTCATCCCCTGCCAGCTTCCGGCGCCGCTTGCGGGACAGCACTTCATCAACGGATACGAGATCTTCTACGCGTACCTGGCCTACGTGCCGGGAACGACGCAGCTGTATCTCGGCCTGCGGTCCGAGGGATTCATCGGCGATGTCGACGGTAACGGAAACCCGAACACGACCGGTGGTGGGACCTGCAATGTGCAGGACAACATCAAGGAGCCGGGTCCCGGTGACATCGCCGGCAGCGAGCAGTATCTCTTCACGTTCGACCTCGACTGCAACGGTTCGGTCGACGCCTCGCTCCGGCTTCAGGACAATTCCCTCACGGGTTTCGGCTTGTTCGCCGGTACCACGAACAGCTTCGAATACCGCGAGAACGCGGGCGTCGGAGCCTCGGGGCGTGACCTCGAGATCCTGGTC
The DNA here is from genome assembly GCA_039917665.1 of Binatia bacterium. Lineage (GTDB taxonomy): Bacteria > Desulfobacterota > Binatia > UTPRO1 > UTPRO1 > UTPRO1. The sequence goes on along the minus strand of JBDSJB010000507.1, from coordinate 5,295 downwards.
AACCTCTCGGCCCCGTTGCCGAGCGCGTTCAGTTTCAAGGCCGTCGAGGCTGGCAACAACGTCGACGGGCTGAGCGAAGACAAGGTCAACGGAATCATCTTCGCAGGCACGCCGAAGATCTCGGTCACCAAGGAAGCGGTGCCGAGCTCAATCTGCGCCGGCAAGCCGACGCGCTTCACGATCGTCATCAGGAATGATGGGCAGACGGCGCTGTCGGTTACCGCGACCGATGTCCTTCCTGCGGCGCTGAGCTACGCAGGCAATTTCAGCAGCGCGTGCGCCCAAGCCCCGAGCGTGAACGGTCAGACTCTGACCTTCACGGCATTCGATCTGGCCGTGGGTGCCAGCTGCTCGATCAGCTTCGACGCGCTTTCGAGTGCCGACTGCTTCGGCCAGGTCACGAACACCGTCGACGTGGTCGGGGTGTTCAACTCTGCGTGCGTCGATCCGGCCGGCCTGGCCACGACCGCGTCGGCTTCTGCGATCGTGACGTGCAAGGCAAACCCCTGTGTCGAACTGACGCAGCAGGGACCTGCGTCGGCTTGCCCCGGCGAGAAGGTCACGATCAAGGGCACGGTCAAGAACTGCTCCACCGACGTGGAGACGATCGTGGTTACGGTCAACGGTGCGCAGTTCTTCAATCAGTCGGTGAATGCGGGCGCGACCGTCAACTGGTCGGGTACGGCCAGCATGCCGTCGGATTGCACGGCGGGCGCGAACAGCAGCTTCGCCGTGGTCGCCACCAGCACGAATGAGTGCAATACGGACAGCAAGAATGGCGTGGTCCTTGTCCGCTGCAATGACAAGGTGTGCGTCAACGTGAACGCGACGCGCAATCCTGAGTCGGCATGCCCTGGCACCCCGATCACGATCCGCGGGACGGCCGATAATTGCTCGATCGATTCAGAGACGATCGTCGTCACGGTCAATGGCGTGCAGGTCGCCAGCGGTGAGGTTGCCGGTGGGGGCTCGCTGCCGTTCACGACGACCATCCCGATGCCGCAGTGCACTGATGGCGAGGCGGTTCCGTTCGTCGTCGTCGCAACCGCGACGGGGCAGTGCCCGCCGCAGGCCAGCGAGACCATGAACCTGTCTGTGATCTGCCGTTTCCCGCAGGTCCAGATCGACAAGTCGGTGACTCCGGCCGGCCCGGTCGAGCAGGGCACGACGCTGCACTACTCGATCACGGTCACGAATCCGTCCAAGACGGTCGCGCTCGAGAACGTGGTCGTGCGTGATCCGCTGTGCAGTGAAGTGACGTTCCAGGGCAACGCGGTCCCGGCGCCAGATGCGGGCGGCCCGACCGTCGGCGGCACCGGAACGCTGGTCTGGAGCCTTGGTACGATTGCGCCGGGTGGATCGCAGACGATCACCTTCGACGCGCTCGTCAACACCCTCGCGAGCCCGGCCTGCGAAGCGCAGAACCGTTCTTGCACGAACACGGCGACGGTCGAAGGCAACTGCGCGGACGCGATTGCCCGCGCTGAAGACTCCGTCACGACGCCGATCATCGCCTGCGTGACCCCGGGTCTCTGCCGTCTGACCGGTGGTGGCTGCATGAACGACAACCCGGACACGGGCAACAGGGGCCACAAGCAGAGCACGTTCGGCGGTAATGCGAGCCCCTTGATCAACGGCAAGGGCGTGACGGGCAACGAGTGGCAGCACGTCTATCGCGACGGCCGCACGATCCTGTTCAACTGGCACAGCCACGACGCGCACGTGATCCAGTGCAGCGTGGTCGGCGTGGGCCCGTGCTCGCCGAATGCGACCAACACCAAGGCCGACTTCGTCGGAACGGGCATGTACTCGATCGGTTCCGGTGGACGCGACCAGGAAGGCAACATGGTCGCCTACATCATCGATCACCGCGAAGGGTCCTGCAACAAGGGCACGCGCGACGAGTATTCGATCATCGTCCGCACGGGCCTCGTGATCGGTGAGGGCACGATCGTGTTCCAGGCGACGGGCTCCATCGACTGCGGCAACCTGCAGATCCATGAGACCCCGGCGCGTATCTTCGGCAGCGGCATTGCGCTGCCGGGGAACGAAGCCGCTACTACGGGTGTTGCGCTCCTCAACCGCGCGTATCCGAATCCGTTCTCGGGTTCGACGACGTTCGCCTACAAGGTGGCGAACGGCGGCGCGTCGGTCGAAGTCGGCGTGTACAACGTGGCGGGCCGGATGGTGAAGTCGCTGGCGGCGGGTTCGCAGCCGGCGGGCACCTACTCGGTCAAGTGGGACGGATCGGACGACTCCGGCGTGCGCATGGCGCCGGGCGTCTACTTCCTCAAGTCGAAGGTCGGCGGCGACCTGACGGTCAACCGCCTGATCTACGTGTCGCGGTAATGCCGTCACCCGAGGGGCGGGCCGCAAGGCTCGCCCCAAGGGGCGGACGTTTCGGAGGGGCGCCCCGCACACGGGGGCGCCCCTTTTTTTGGTACGCCCAGCATGGCGCTGACTGGGGGGTGAAAGTCCTCCGGGAGGTAAGACGACACGAGATCAGCGACTGTCGCGGCTACCTCACCGGCTGGAGGCTGTACTTCCAACTGGCGGAGACTCCAAATGTCTTCCGGGGCCCGACGAATGGCTACGCGGCCGACTGCGCGCCGTGCAGCTCAAGCAGTGGATGATCAGCGACAACCATTTCTTCCGAGCGCATTGCTTCGCTCGTAATGCTACCGAGCGGAAACCGTTGCCTCATCTATTCTGCTACCAGCCGTCCAGGACGGCGGGGAGGAGCCAATGGAGAGGCAGATCAGCATGGCAAGTCGTCGAGAGTTGATCCGATCGATCGGCACACGGTATCGGGCGGGGTCGCGAACCGCTAAGCGGTGCATCTTGGATGAGTTCGTGGCCGTGACTGGCTACCACCGCAAGCATGCGATTCGGCTGCTGAGTTCGAGCAGTCCAAGGCAGCCGACGGCGACGCAGGCACGACCGCGTCGTTATGGCGACGCCGTTGGTGAAGCCCTTGTGTTGCTCTGGGAAGCCTCGAACCGAGTATGCAGCAAGCGGCTCAAGCCGCTCATCCCGACGCTGCTCGAGGCCCTGGAGCGACATGGCCACCTGCGGCTGGATGACGACCTGCGGGTGAGAGTGCTCACGGCGAGTTCGGCGACCATCGACCGCTTGCTCGTCGTTCCACGGGGCAAGGGGAACGATCGGAGGTACCGTCGCTCGAAGGCCCTGTCGTCGGTCCAGCGCAATGTCCCGGTTCGGACCTTTGCCGACTGGAACGAACCACTTCCGGGCTTCGTGGAGGCCGATCTCGTGTCGCACTCCGGTGAAAACGCGGCTGGGAGTTTTGCGCACACGCTGACCATCACCGACATCGCGAGTGGCTGGACGGAGTGCCTGGCCCTTGTCGTGCGCGATGGGGCGCTGGTTGTTGAGGGGCTGACAAAGCTGCGAAGGGCGCTGCCATTCCCCCTGCGCGGCTTCGACACCGACAATGGTAGCGAGTTCCTCAATGAGACGGTCATGGCCTACTGCCGGGACCACGCGATCGAGTTCACCCGGTCACGCCCTTACCGCAAGAACGACCAAGCCTGGGTCGAGCAGAAGAATGGTTCCGTCGTGCGGCGACTCGTCGGATACCGCCGGCTCGAGGGCCTTGCGGCAGTCGGGGTGATGGCCCGGCTCTACGCCGCGGCACGCCTCTTCGTGAACTTCTTCCAGCCGTCCTTCAAGTTGGCTTCGAAGACGAGAGTCGGTGCGCGGGTCGTGAAGCGCTACCACCCTCCCGCAACGCCCAGCGCCAGGCTGCTGCTGTCGGAAGCAGTCCCGGCAGAGATCAAGGAGAAGCTGCGCACCGTCGCCGCCTCGTTAGATCCGCTCCGACTTCTCGAGGAGATCCGGACGATGCAGCAGCACCTCGCTGAGCTCGCAGACGGCGGGGCACCCGCACTACTTCCGGTTCGAGACCCCGAACTGGAGGGCTTCCTGAAGAGCCTGGCCACGGCATGGCAGAAGGGCGAGGTTCGGCCGACTCATCGTGCCCGACCCAGGCCGCTGCATGACTGGCGTACCCGGCCGGATCCGTTCGAGACCGCCTGGCCGCTCGTCTGCCGCTGGCTAAAGGCCCAGCCTGATCGAACGGCCAAGGAACTCTTCGGGCGACTTCAACTCGAACATCCAGGAGCCTTTCCAGACGGCCAGCTTCGAACCCTCCAGCGGCGCGTTCAGGACTGGCGCACCGCGGAGGCGAGACGGCTCCTGTTCGCCGAGCCTGATCTTAGGGAAGTCGAAGCTCACGACGTCTCGGCTGCTTCGGGGTAACATCCGGTTGTGAGGCAACACGGGCGGGAGTTCTAATTGTCGCTGATCAAGTGGAAGCGAGGGACCACCGTCTACCGCGAGTTGCGCGCCCGGAGGGTACCCTTGCGGGTCGCTCGCGCGGCGGCGGCCCACACGCGACGCTGGTGGGCGACGGCGTCCCTCGCCTGGCCGGTCGCTGACCATCGAACCGCCGGATGCGGACCCGCATGTCCGGTGGTGTGGGAGTCGATGTCAGACAAGGGGTTCCTCGTCGTCCGTGCCGCCCGCGAGGAGATCGTGCGGTGCGCGATCGCGTGATGAGGCAAGCGCCCGAACGCGCGCGGGTAGCTTTTGTGCTCGTCGGTATGGAGCTCGAACGGCTGAGGGTCGGGCGCGACGAGTTCGAGGAGGCGAGCCACTTCGAGCTCGATTGAACGCGGATCGGGCCGGCCGAGACGCTCCTCGAGGGCGGCCCGGCGCTCCTTCTGTTTCCGGGTCATGGAGCCGCGCCTGCGGCACTCGCTGTCGGTGAACCGTAGAAGAAGTGGGAGTTCCTCCCGGCGGCGACGTGATAGCTGGTCGGGTAGAACTGGCTGTACTCGAAGCTCTCGAAGCTGTCGAGCGCCAGGGGCTCCTTCATCGGGCTCTTCGGGCGCGTCTGTTCGTGGAAGAGCAGGGTGTGGCGCTCGAGGCGGTCGCTCAGCCGCTGCATCGTGTCGGGCGCGGCTTGCACGCCCGCGGCGTGAACCCGTAGTGGCCGCCGAGATCGAGGAAGCGGGTGTTGAATCGTGGAGATCCGCCGGCGCGATGATCGAGCTCCGCGCCACTAGTGTCCGGTTAAAAGTCGAACAGCAATGGGTTGGCGTTGTGCGGTAGTTCGAGTCGAAACTCATCGGGCCGTGTTGTTGGTCAGGAAGACCAGCGTTAAACATCACTGCCGCGATCCATCACCTAGAAAGCGCCGGCCTCGAAGCGAGCATATCCAGCACGTTGACGTGTTCAGCTTGCCGTCGCTGATATGGATGAGAGCCGGTC
>JBDSJB010000506.1:0-3398 GCA_039917665.1 Binatia bacterium | reverse complement strand
GCGGTCAGGAGCGCGCGATCGGATTCGGTGCGCTCGCCCCGCTCGAGCAACATCGCGATGACCTTCAGCGAGTGTCCCCGCCCGGCCATCGATCGGATCAGACGGAGGCGGTCGAGATGGCTGTCGTCGTAGACCGCGTTCCGGCCGTCACGACCCGGACCCGGCAGCAGGCGAATCGTCTGGTAGTACCGAATCGTGTCGACGGGCACGCCGGACTGCTGCACGACATCGGCAAGCGAGTACGCCATGAGCGAGGACTCTTAGAGTAATCACTCGAAGTGTCAAGGGTGGGTATGGGCGACCGCGCCCACCCACGATCGCAGTGCTAGGAAGAGTGATGGCCGAAACGACCAGCCCCATCGCTCCGACCGAGAAACCCGACGACGACCGCAGCTACCTCCTGGCCCTCTTCTGGGATGCCGCGCTCGGCTTCTGGCGACGCGGCTCCGGTCCGGTCGCGTGGACCCTCACGTTCACCGTCGTCGCGCTCGCGTTCGTGGGCCTCGGCCTGCACTACCGGCTGAACGTCTGGTACCGCGCCATGTTCGACGCGCTCGATCACAAAGACGCGGCCGGGGTGCTGCGCCAGACGCTGATCTTCCTGCCGTTGACGGCTGCGAACGTCGCGCTCGCGGGCGTCGCGGTCTGGGCCCGTATGACGCTGCAGCGGCGCTGGCGCGCGTGGCTGAACGGCTACGTCCTGGATCGCTGGCTCAGCAGTGGACGCTACTACCAGCTGAATCTCGTCGCCGGCGATCACGACAATCCCGAGTACCGGATCGGCGAGGACCTCCGCATCGCCGTCGAGGCACCCGTCGACTTCGCCTCCGGCATCCTCTCCGCCGCGATCACCGCCGTCACCTTCATCGGCGTGCTCTGGTACATCGGCGGCTCGCTCACGATTCCGCTCGGCGCGACCTCCGTCACGATCCCCGGGTTTCTCGTCGTCGCCGCCGTCCTCTACTCGGTGCTCGTGAGTGGCTCGATGGTGTTCATTGGGCGACGCTTCGTCGGCGCGTCGGAAAACAAGAATCAGGCCGAAGCGGCGTACCGCTACGGCCTCACCCGCGTGCGCGAGAACGGGGAGAGCATCGCGCTCCTCGGCGGCGAGGGCGAAGAGCGCTTCGGCCTCGACGGCGAGTTCCGGACCGTGCTGATCCGCTGGCGGATACTGCTCGGACAGTGGGTCCGCACGACGACCGTCTCGCAGGTGAGCTCGGGGTTCCTGTCGATCCTGCCGCTCCTGTTGTGCGCGCCGAAGTACGTCGCCGGCGAGATGACGCTCGGCCAGGTGATGCAAGCGTCGTCGGCATTCGTGACCGTGCAGAACTCGTTCAATTGGCTGGTCGACAACTTTCCCCGCCTCGCCGAGTGGACCGGATCGGCGCGCCGTTTCGCGTCGCTGCTCGCGTCGCTCGATCGGCTCGACCGCGCCGAGCAACTGGACTCGACGGGCCGGATCACCCGGGGCGAAACCGAGGGTGCCGCGCTCCGCTTGCGCAGCCTCTCCGTCACGCTCGACGACGGGAGCGCCGTCGTGGATGAGGCCGACGTCGACATCGCCGCGGGCGAGCGCGTGCTCGTCGTGGGCGAATCGGGCACCGGCAAGAGCACGCTCGTGCGCGCGATCGCCGGCCTCTGGCCGTGGGGCTCAGGCGAGATCCTGATGCAGGCCGGCGCGCGCTTGTCGCTCATGCCGCAGCAATCGTACGTGCCGCTCGGCACGCTGCGCCGTGCCGCCACCTACCCGACCTCGCCCGACGATGTCGACGACGCGACGCTGCGCGAGACACTCGAGGCCGTGTCGCTCGGGCATCTCCACGACCGGCTCGACGACGACGCGCCGTGGAGCAGCATCCTCTCGGGTGGCGAGAAGCAGCGGCTCGCGTTCGCGCGGCTGCTGATCCAGAAGCCCGACATCGTGGTGATGGACGAAGCGACGTCCGCGCTCGATCCGGGGAGCCAGGAGCAGCTCCTCGGGCTCGTGCTCGAACGGCTCCCCGAGGCGACGCTGCTGAGCGTCGGCCATCGTCCCGAGCTCGAGGCGTTTCACAGCCGGAAGCTCGTGCTCGAGTACCAACCGGAAGGTGCGAAGCTCGCGCAGGACATCTCGCTGCAGGGGCCGCTTCGACGCTCGGCGCGCTTCCTGTCGCGCCTGTTTTCGGGCGGACGGGCGAACGCAACGGCGCGGCGCGCCGCCTGACACTCACGGCTTCGCGGCGACCGGCTCCTTCCACTGCGTCGCACCGAGGAAGATCACCCGGAGCTGGAGCACGAAGTTCTCGACCAACTCCTGCTCGACGCGCGGCTGATCGGGCGAGAGATCGAGAAAGTCGCTGGCGGCATTCAACATCGTGTTCACGACGAGGCCGCAGATCATCTGCAGCGTCGCCATCGAGAGCGCCGGCAGGAGATTCAGCTCGCGCAGATCCTGCGCCATCTCGGTCGCGAAGTGCTGCACCTCGTAGCGGATCGCGCGTCGGATGAGCGGTGAGCCGCCCCAGCGCTCGCCCGCCATGAACATGATGTGGAGGCGGTGGTCCTCGACGAACTGCTTATAGATCATCACCGAGTGCCGGATGATGTTGATCGGCGGCACGCCGGCCTGACGCGCCTCGCGCAGCAGTCGCCGCAGCGTCACGCCGGTCTCCTCGACCAGCGCCAACGCCAACTGATCCATGTCCTCGAAGTGGCGGTAGAACGACGTCGGCACGACGCCCGCTGCGCGCGTCACCTCGCGGAGACCGAGGCTCGTGAAGCTGCGGCCCTCCTCCATCAGGCGGAGCGCCGATTCGAGGAGGTGATTGCGCGTGCGCTGCTTCCGTTCGGCGCGCGTCACGAGCGTGTGCTCGAAGAGCTCGGCCCCGGTCGGCGCCGCAGGCTCCTGCGCGAGCGTGCGCCGGACGCGTTTCACGAGCCGTTTCACCGTACGTTTGTGACTACGATAAGTCATTGATCTGCCAGAGATATGCTTTTTCTTCGACGAAGGGAATAGCGTTTCAGTGAACACTCGTTGACTCGAAAGCACCTTTCGGCTAACAACTGTTCACCGAGAGGAGATTCCGCCCATGCTAATGCCGATCGCGCTTCTGAGCAGCCCCTGGTTCCGTCCCTTCAACGACGTCGCCGCCATCGACGACCTGCTGGCCCAGATGCACCCCACCTGGAGGCTCGGGCGCATCAAAGCGCGCGTGCTGCGGGTCGACGACGAGGCTCCCGGTACGAAGACCTTCGTGCTCCGTCCGAATCACCGCTGGCCTGGGCACCGCGCCGGCCAACACGTCGGCATCGAGGTCGAGATCGACGGCACCCGCCACCAACGCCGCTACAGCATCTCGTCGGCACCCGGTCGCGAACGCGAGATCGCGATCACGGTGAAACGCCAACCGGACGGCAAG
>JBDSJB010000505.1:0-2829 GCA_039917665.1 Binatia bacterium | reverse complement strand
CGGCTCCCGCCGCCCTCGGGCTGACCCTCATCCCACCTTCTGCGTTGCATTCGGCCGGCTCGCTTCGCTACTCGAACTTGCGTTCGGGCCACCAGGGGTAGAACTCGGGCATGTCGGTGCTGGGGCGCATCGTGAACTCGGGCGGGCGCTTTTGCAGGAACGACGCGACGCCTTCGTGGGCGTCCGGGGAGCGGCCCATCGAGAAGATGGCGCGCGAGTCGACCTTGTGGGCTTCCATCGGGTGGTCGGCGCCGAGCATGCGCCAGAGCATCTGACGCGAGAGCGCGACCGACATCGCCGACGTGCCCTCGGCCATCTCGCGGGCGAGCCCGCGCGCGGTGTCGAGCAACGCCTCGGGCGGCACGACGCGGCTGACGAGCCCGGCCGCGAGCGCTTCCTCCGCCGTGAACACGCGGCCGGTGTAGACCCATTCGGCGGCCCGGCTGATGCCGACCAGGCGGGGCAGGAACCAGCTGCTGCACGCCTCGGGCACGATGCCGCGCTTCGCGAACACGAAGCCCATGCGCGAGCCCGCGGCGGCGATCCGCACGTCCATCGGCAGCGTCATCGTGATGCCGACGCCGACGGCGGGGCCGTTGATCGCGGCAATCACCGGCTTCTTCGACTCGAAGATGCGAAGGGTGAGGAGGCCGCCGCCGTCGCGGTGGGTGTCGATGGTCAGCGGCTTGGAGCCACTGGTGTGGTCGAACGCGCCGCTCCCGCCGGAGAGGTCGGCGCCCGCGCAGAAGCCGCGGCCGGCGCCGGTCACGATGATGACCCGGACCGCGTCGTCGGCGTCGGCGCGATCGAACGCGTCGATCATCTCGTGCATCATCCGGACGGTGAAGGCGTTCAGCTTGTCGGGACGATGCAGCGTGAGCGTGAGGATCGGCCCGTCGACGTCGTAGCGGATCTGTTCGTAGTCCATGGGGGAAATATCTTGCACGGCGCGATTGCTGATGCACGACACGGCGCGCTGGTCTAGAGAAGCGGCACCATGGCGCGCGCCTCTCGCTCCGTCACGTTGCTGGTTGCCACGCTCGTCTTCGGCGCGCTTCTCGGCGTCTATTCGACGACGGACTCGCCGCTGCCGACCTGGGACGCGCACGCCAACATCTTCCCGGCCCTCAGCCTCCTGAACGACGGCAACTTCGACATCGCGCCGTCGGAGATTCCCTTTCTCTTCATGTGGAAGCTGCCGGCGACCGGGCGGTATCTGCAGATCTCGATCTGGGATCGCATGATCATCGAAGGCTCGCCGGCGGAAGAGCTCTATCGCGCGGGGAAGCTCGTGCCCGAGCGGCCAGCGCACTATTTCGTGACGCTCGCACCCGGCGGCGAGTACATGGGGACGGAGCCGCCGGGCTCCGCGGTTGCGGCGGCCCCGTTCTTCAAGTGGATGACGCGGCCGGACACGGCGGCGAGCTTGAAGAACGTCGTGCCGCTCGTTCGCAAGAGCAAGATTGTCGCGGCCTTCTACACGGCCGCGACGGGGGCGATCCTCTTCGCGACGGCAGCGCGCCTGATCGGCCCGCTCCGCGGGTTGCTGGTCGCGCTCATCTTCGGCCTCGGCACCTGCGCGTGGTCGCTCGGCAGCCAAGCGCTCTGGGCGCAGACACCGATGCAGCCGTTTCTCGCGCTCGGCATCGATCAGTTTCTCCGGATTCGCGACCGGCGCGGTCATGCGGTGGCGGCGGGGCTCGCGCTCGGGTGCGCCGTGGCGTGCCGGTCGACGAGCGCGTTCGTGTTGGTCGCGATCGGCGTGTTTCTGCTCGTGCGGGAGCGGAAGGCGCTCGCGCTCTGCGTCGCAGGGTCGCTGCCGCCGATCGTGTTGCTCGCGGCGTACAACGTGCACTACTTCGGATCGCCGTTCGTCGAGGCGCACAATCTCATGGGTCCCGCCGTCGCGATCGCCAAGACGGGCTCTCCCGATCTCTGGTCGACGCCGCTCTGGCTCGGCGCCGCAGGGCTACTCTTCAGCCCGGCGCGCGGGCTCTTCGTGTTCTCGCCGATCATGATCCTCGCCTTCTGGGGCGCGTATCGCGTGCTCCGCGACCGCACGCTGCCCGAGCTCTACCCGATCATCGCGGCGGCGGCGGTCGTGATGACGATGCGCTTCAGGTGGTTCGATTGGTGGGGCGGCTACAGCTACGGCTACCGCCCGCTCATGGACGCGATCGTGCCGCTCGCGGTGCTCCTGATCCCCGCGGTCGGGACGCAGCGCCACGGCGTGCTCTGGCGGGCCGTCGTCGCCGTGCTGCTGGCCTGGTCGATCGGCGTGCAGTGGGTCGGCACCGCCTACGACAGCCAGACCTGGGACGCGCGCACCATCTTCCAGGTGCGGACGGCGGACGGCACGACGCGCGACTTCCTGGAGCCCGACGCGGCCGCCGACTTCGCGAAAACGCAGGGTCAGACCGTCACGCGCGCGAGGTACAGCGTCGACGACCCCAAGCATCGCGACCGCCTCTGGTCGATCCGCGACAACCCGATCGCGTTCTACTTCACACACCGCAGCGAAGCGCTCGAGCGCCGGGACGCGAGCCTCGAGTCGTTCATGCGCCCGCCGGTCGAGGTGCGGAGGCCCTAAACCTCGTCGAGGCTGCGCGCGCCCGCGATCAACGTGAGGCCGATCACGACCTCGACCGTGATGAAGAGCGCCGCGAAGTCGGCGCCCTGAAACGCCCAGGCAATCGTCCGGGTGATCGCGGCGCCGCCGATGAGGCCGGCCGGCACGTAGAGCAGGCCGGCGCGGCCGTGACGGCTGCCGATCATCATGGTCACGCCGGCGACGAGGAAGAACGACGCCAGGTCGCCGACCTGCGTGCT
>JBDSJB010000504.1:0-4175 GCA_039917665.1 Binatia bacterium | reverse complement strand
CCGCCACGCGGACCGACGGCGTCTCGAGGCGCAAGATCGGCGCGTCGGGGGGCGCGGTGCCGGCGAGCATCCGCACGGCGCGCGCGGCGTTCAGGATGCCGGCGCCGTAGCGGTCGTCGCGTCCCGGTGTCCCACGGTCGTCGGCCGTCGCGAGGAGGATCTCACGGAGGCGGCTCGGGCTCACGCCCGCGCTGCCCGGCACGCCGAGGAGGAGGGCGGCGACGCCGCTCGCGTGCGCGCTCGCCATCGACGTGCCTTGCATCAGCGCGTACGGCTCGAGCCCCGGCAGCCGCGTGCTGAGGATACCGTCCGGACGACCGTCGGCGTCGCGGTCGTGGTGGGTATCGCCGCCGGGCGCGGCGACCGTGATCGTCGGGCCGAAGTTCGAATAGCGGGCGGGATTTCCCAGCCGGTCCGTCGCGGCGACGCTCACGACGTTCGGAAATCCCGCGGGGCTGAGGAAGCCGTTGCTGCCGGTGTTGCCGGCGGCGGCGACGACGAGCACGCCTGCGGCGGTCGCCGCGTCGACCGCATTCCGTAACACGGGATCGTCGCCGCTCGTCGTCAGGCTGAGGTTGATCACGTCCGCGCGTCGTGGGGGGAGGGTGCCCGACGAGTTCGAAAGTCGGGCGGCAAAACGGATGGCCTGCGCGACGTCGAAGACCGTGCCTCCGGAGACCCCCAGCACGCGGAGCGGCATCACCGCGGTCCGCCACGTCACCCCGGCGACGCCGATGGCGTTGTTGGTCGTGGCGCCGATCGTGCCGGCGACGTGCGTGCCATGAAACGTGCCGCCTTCGGGTGTGGTCGGGAGATCGCCGGGATCGAACGGGTCGGGGTCGAGGCCGTCGCCGTCGTTGGCGCGCGCGGGATTGGAGATGAAGTCGAAGCCGGCGACCAGGCGTCCGGCGAGGTCGGGATGGTCGCTCCGGATACCGGTGTCGATGACGGCGACGATCGCCTGCGGATTCCCAATCGTCGTGTTCCACGCGTCGGGAAGATCGAGCGTCTCGAGATGCCACTGTTCGGGGAAGCGCGGATCGGTGGGAACGCGCGCAGCCCGGACGACGCGATTCGGCTCCGCGATGACGACGTGCGGGCTCGTCACGAGCCTCGCGGCGACCTCGCGCGTACGAGCCCGGTCGGCGGCATGCGCTCGCTTCGCGGTCCGCGTCGAGACCGGGCTGCCAGCGAGCCGGGCCGCGTTGGCGCGTGTCGCCGGTAGGACGACGAGGGCCGTGCCGTCGGGGGCGACGATCGCCGGTGCGAGCTCGTCCGTGAGACCCGCGTCGCCGACGACGGCCGCGAGCGTCGCACGGCCGACGCTACCGGTCGCGGGCGGCGCCGGATCATCCGAACCGCCGGCCATCTGGAGGATGATCTCGCCCGTCGCGATCGGCGCGGCCTCGCCACGATAGACCGCCGGCTCGAGATCGATGGGCGCGCCGGCTCCACGTCCGGCCCGGATGCGGTTCACGACCGCGCGGCTCCGCTGCGCGCGCACGACCAGCGTGTAGTCGGCCGGCGCCGAGCCCGTGGCCGGTGCCACGACGACGTCGAAGGCCTCGGCGGCGGTGGCGTCGAGTGAAACCTCGCAACGTTCCCGTCCCCGCGTCGCGCTCTCGCAGGTGACGTCGTGGCCATGCCGATCGTCGATCAACAGATCGAGGTCGATCGTCGGGGCGGTTGGGAACGTGAGGTCCAGCGACAGATGGACGCCGCCGGTGCTCGTGAACGTGAAGGCGTCGAGCGGATCGTCGGCGTCGAGCGTGCCGTGGATGCGCCGGACGCTGGCCGTCGCGAGACGCCCCACCACCTCGGCCGTGCCGGGGCCGTCGTTCGGCTCGTGTTCGCTGCGGGCGATCGCCGTCGTGGCGGCGGGAAGCACGAGCAGACGGCCGGTGATCGCGCCGGGACCGCAGTGGTCGACGATCGAAAGGCCGACGGCGCGTCGCAACGTCAAGACGGCGTCCGTCACGCCGATCCGTCCGTTACCGTCGACGTCGCAGCCGTCGGTGTCGCACGTGCCGTCAGTCGCCGCGATCACCAGGATGCGGACGCCGTCGTTGGTCGTGACGATGCCGTTGCCGTCGGCGTCGCCGCAGACGGTGGCGCCGGCGCTGCCGGTGCCGGCGGTCGCCAGCACCAGCAGCGCGCCGAACGCCGCAGCGATCAGACCGCGGGAATGAGCAGCCGCGTGCCGCGATTGAGGAGGAACTGTTTCACTTTCTTGTTGCGGAGCGCGACGCTGACCGGGAGATCGTCGCCGTCTTCGTCGAAGGTGATCACGATGGTGGCGATCCGTTCGCTCTCGCTCTTGGTGAGGTCGTAGAGCAGGCGACCTTGTCGCACCGAGCCGTCCCCGGCCAGGAGGATGCGCTCGAACCGGATCGTGAACGTCCCGAAAGACTCGGTCGTCACCGTGAGCGTCCCGACGAGGCGCTTGCCGCCCGGGACGACGGTGAGACCCAGCTGGCCGCTGAAGCTGAGCGTCTTGCCAGTCTTGATGCGCGTGATCCGGAAGCCGTCGAGCGCGACCACGGCGGCTTGAGAGAACACCGCGCGGCTGATCGTCCCGTTTAGGATCGCGCCTTGGATCTGGCACTCGTTGAACGTGGCGGAGCTGATCTCGCCCGCTTGCGACGTCTCGATCGTCCCGTCGTTCTCGCACGCGCCAGCCGCCGCGCCCGCGCCCGCTCCGATGCCCGGGACCTTCGTGATGCCGTCGAAGACCGAGAAGGCGGGGTTGGTGAGGCCATTGGCGTCTTGCCCCGTGAAGTCGCACGCCTCGTTGATGGTGAGGCCGGCGGCTTTCCGCAGGATGTTGACGCCGTCGCTCACGGTGACGGCGCCGCTGGCGTCGATGTCGCAGCCGTCCTCGCACGAGCTCGACAGCCCGGCGGCCGAGCGCAACGCCTGCACGCCGTCGGTGACCGTGACGGTGTCGTCGTTGGTGGCGTCGCCGCAAATTTGCGCCGCGGCGGGTGCCGCCGCGAGGCTCACGAGCAGCACGATCGCGAGATGCATCCGCATGATTCCCTCCGCCCTTCCCATCATCAGAAGATGCAGCGCCCGGACGGCCGCACATCGAGCGTGTACGATCCGGACTGCGAGCCGCCCGCACCGTCGAGCAAGATCGTGAGCGGTGTTCCGGCGGAGAACGAGCCGAAGACGAGCTCGCGCGTGCTGCCGTCGCTGCACGGCTGGTTGTTGTCGAAGCATTGCTCTGTGATCGGTCCGCTCGTGCCGGGGCAGAAGCCGTCGCCGATCGAGAGCTGCGAATCGAAGCTCGTGCCGCAGGTCGAGAACTCGTAGCAGCCGGTGTCCTGTGGCGTGAAGCGGAAGACGCTTTCGCCGCCGCCGAGACTGTCGCACGGGTTCGGCAATGTGCCGGAGGTGCCAGTGCGGCCGTGGAACTGCACGCGCCCCGTCGCGGGGATGACCAGCGAGTCGGCGCAGGTGCCGGAGTTGTTGGCGCGGCACGGCCCGCACGGGACGCACAGGAACGTCACGTCGCGGGCGACCTGACCGACCGTCGTGTTGTTGTCGTCGCAGCCTTGGATGCCGACCTGGCCGCACGTGCGATTCACGACGAGCTGACCGTCGACCTCGAACTGCACGCCGAAGGTATAGCCGCCGCCGCCCGGATTGTTGGTGGCGCGGAACTCGAACGTGTTGTCGCCGCACACGAGGCCGTTCACGGTTTGGAACCCGGTGTTCTGGGTGGCGCCCGGACCCGTCGACGACGCCTGCAGGACCTGCTTGCCATTCAGGAACGCGGTGATCGTGTCGTCGATGTTGAAGAGGCGGACGCGCGCCGAGGGGGCCTGTCCCTCGACCGGCGTCAGCACGTCGGTGTTCGTGTTGTAGAGGAAGTTCTGGGTCGAATCGTCGGCGTAGGTGACGACCACCGGCAGGGACGTTCCGCCCGTCAGCGTCACGCGCACCTCGACCACGTCGTCGAGATCGGCGTCGCTGGTGTCGAAGACGAGCTCGCCGTCGAGCGTGTTGCCCTGCGGGCCGGTCACGACCTGCTGATAGGTGATCACGTACGCGCCGAGCTGCTCGGAGTCGCCGTTCAAGACGCCGTTCAGCTCCGGGTTGCCGCCGTCGTCGCCGACGTTCAACGACCCGACGAGCCTCAGCACGTCACCGTTCCGGCTGACGGCGAGGTT
>JBDSJB010000503.1:0-2971 GCA_039917665.1 Binatia bacterium | reverse complement strand
CGACGATGGAGGTCCACCACGGGAAGCATCACAACGCGTACGTCACGAATCTCAACGCCGCGCTGGAGAAGGCGCCCGAGCTCGCGGACCGGCCGCTCGAGGCGCTGCTGAAGGATCTGAACTCGGTGCCCGAGGCCATTCGCGGTGCGGTCCGCAACAACGGTGGCGGCCACTGGAACCACTCGCAGTTCTGGCAGTGGATGGCGCCGAACGCCGGCGGCGCGCCGACTGGCAAGCTGGCCGACGCGATCAACAGCGCGTTCGGTGACTTCGAGAAGTTCAAGGAGCAGTTCGCGGCGGCGGGCGCGGGCCGGTTCGGGTCAGGCTGGGTGTGGCTGAACAACGAGGGCGGCAAGCTTTCGATCTCGAGCGCGCCGAACCAGGACAACCCGCTGATGGACGGCAAGCCCGCGCCGATTCTCGGTCTGGATGTGTGGGAGCACGCCTACTACCTGAAGTACCAGAACCGCCGGCCTGATTACATGAAGGCGTGGTGGAACGTTGTTAATTGGGGTCGGGTTTCCGAGCTCTTTGGCTGAAGACTCGGAACTGAAAACGAGTTGTGAGTTCCGCCAGTCCGGTCCCTCTTTACGGGACCGGTTTTGGTTTCGGCTCGATCCTCAGCGCCCAAAGCCCACTGTTGAGATCATTCACGTAGGCGAGGCCGTCCTTCCTGTTCACGACCACGCCCCACGCCATCGGGGCGTTCGGCACCTTGGCACCCGGGTCGCCCGTCATGAATTCCGCGATCTCTCGGCCCTGCGCCTTCAGGTCGCCGCGCAGCTCGCCGGAAATGTCGAACGCGTGGAAGCCGGCGTTGTACGCACCCATGTACAGTGTGTCTCCGGCGACCCAGATGTTGTGCACGCCGCCGTATTCCGGCTCATACCATGCGACGGGCTTCGGATGCTCGATGTCGGAGACGTCGAGCACGTGCAGACGACCGTGCGCGCGCACAGGGGTCCAATTGTAGAGCGTCGCCATCGCCTCGTTGCCGAACACCTCGTCGGCTATGATGACGTAGTTCTTGTAGCGCCACGCGGTGTGCGTCCCTCGGATGAAACCCTTGCCTCCCTCCTTCTCGACGTCCCGGTACAGCGTGTTCAGGTCGTACTTGAACTGGGAGACGACCTTCGGGTTGCTCGGCGTGCCGCCCTTGAGGCCGTTGCCGACATCGAGGATGACCAGGCCGTCGTTCCACCAGGAACCGTAGAGCAGGCCGTCCTGGACGTCGATGTCGTGCACCATGCGGCCGGCTTCACTCTGACGCGGCGCCCACTGTGACACCTGCCTCGGATGCGTCGGATCGCTGATATCGATCACATGGACGGCACCGGTGCCGTCATTCGTCAAATAGATGTGCGTGCCGTACTTCGGCTGCGAGTGGATGAATGTCGAGTGCACGCCTGACGTCACGCCGTCCGTGAACTCGCTGATCTGCTTGGGGTGCAGCGGATTGCGTGTGTCGGCGATGACGATACCGTTCTTGCGGTCGGCGGCGCCTTCGCGTGTAATGACCATGTAGTTGCCGTCGGGCGTCGTCATCACGTCGTTGACGCCGCGGGCGTTGACGATGATGGAATCCACCACCGTCGGGCTGCCCGGGTTGCTGATGTCGATTGCGTACACGCGATCACCGCCGAGCTCCGTCGTGAGATACGCGACATTGCCATTGGGGTGAATCCAGAGCTCGCCCGTCGCGAACGCAGTGCGCAGCAGCTTCCCGACGACCTTCACCGGGCGCTTCACGTCGCGATCGGTGGCGGTGATGATTGCATCAGCGCTCCGGTTGCCGAAGTTCGCCGTCACCTGATAGCTGCCCGGCTCATAGGCGACGAACGCGCCATCAGCGTCAATCATCCCCTTGCCAGGCGTGAACAGCCAGCTCGGCGTGAGACCGCTGATCTCGCGCCCTGCATTGTCCTTTACAATCGCCTTGAAGCGCACGACGTCGCCGGTGCGCGCCTGCCGGGTCGCCGGCGTTACTTCGACGCTGGCGACCTGCGCGGCCACGACTTCGACGGGGATGTTCGTGGAGGCGGCTCCGGCGCTCGCCGTGATCACCGCGCGTCCCGCCGCCACAGCCTGCAGCGACCCATCGCTCGCAATGCGCACTGCCGACGGCATGGAGCTGCTCCACTGCACGCGATCGGTGCGAAGATCAGCGGCACGCGAGAACACCTGCGCACCGAGGTGCATCCGCTGCCCGGGCAGCAGGCGGGCAGGCCTGGGAGAAACGTCAATGTGAGCCGCGGCGCCCGGCACCATCGCAACCTCGAAGCGGTGCACGACGGGCTTCTGCCCCGGGACGAGCGCGATCGCCGCGACGGGCAGCGTTCCGGTCGCACCGGAGCGGACCATCCCAAGGGAATCGACGGAGCCCTCGAATGGGGCGCCGGCGGGGCGGAACATTATCGTCGCGCCGGGCACGGGATTGCCGGCGGCATCGACGAGCTGTGCACGGAGTTGGAGCGAGTCGCCGGCGATGACGGTCTGATTCGCTGGCGTGATGACGAGGCGGGGGCCGGGCGGAGCAGTGTTCTGCGCACTGGCAGTCGAAGCGCTGAGGGCGGCAATGACGAGAGCTACGGAAAGGACACGCACGGACGACTCCTGGTATGGGACGCTGTCGTGAACGTTTTGCGCTGCGAGCCGGATGTCAACTCAGACAACGTTGCGCGGGCGGGCCAGTTTCAACAACCGGGCGTGAGCCGGGAGCAGTGAGCTCTGAGCAACCGCAAGCCGGGAGCATGCGCTCGAGCACGAGCCCGTGCTCAAGGCTCGAGTTGCTCAAGGCTCAAGGCTCAAGGCTCAAGGCTCAAGGCTCAAGCTCTATTGTGCCGCCTCCCCTTCGAGGTAGGTATACCCCTCCAGACCGGCGACGTAATCCGCAATGAAGGCATTCGCATCCGTCCGGCTGAGATGCTTCACCTGCGTGACCTTGCGACGGAACGTCTGCAACAGATCGGAC
>JBDSJB010000502.1:0-3089 GCA_039917665.1 Binatia bacterium | reverse complement strand
CCCTCCCCGACCCGCACGAGAAGGGGCTCACGCCGAATCAGCGCGAGGCTCGCATCAACCTGCGACGCCGACGCCTGCAGGCCGCGATCTGCTCGTACGTGAGCGACCTCCTCACGGCCGACGTGGTTGGCAAGGAGATCGCACTCTCCACCCGGAGCCGTCACGGGTTCCGGAGCGGTTCCCTCCGCGAGCACGTGCAGAAGATCCTGCGCGAAGCCAACCGCTGATCGATGAAGTGAAGCCCCGACCCGAAGGTCGGGGCCCCGGACGCACCCTCCGCGGAGGGGGACTCACACGGCCGGCACGCGTTCTACGGCGACGATCGTACGCGCGCTCGTCGTCGGAACCGTCACCGCCGCGTGAAGAGCCGATGACGGGAGCTCACGAGCCCGTCAGACGCCGATCGCGACCAGCTCGCGGCCGAAGACGCTCTGGAAATAGGGCGCTTCTTTCTCGAGGGCCCAGATCTCCAGGTCGGGGCCGGGCCGTTTGGCCTTGAGGGCCAAGGTGACCCGGCCGCCTTGGACGCGCGCCGTCACCGACCGCACGATGCCGTTGCGGCTCTGGTTCAGGGCCCGCGCCAACCGGAGCAGCATCACCGCCTTCTGGACGAGCTCGCGATCGTCGGCGGGAAGGACCTTGATCGGCCGGTCGTCGGCCGTCGGCCGCGAGTTGCCAACGTAACGCGCGATCGCGGCGATGATGCGGCGTTGCTCGGTCGTGTAGCCGAAGATTTCCGAGTTCGCGATCAAGTAATACGCGTGACGGTGGCGTCCGCCACGGTTCACGAACGAGCCGACCTCCTGCAACATCGCCGCGGCGGTGAGCCACTGCTCGTATGCGGCCGGCAGCTGGTGCACGGGCTTCAGCTTGGTGAAGAGCGCGGCGGCGAGGTCCCGCACCGTCTCCGCGTAACGGGCGTCGACGTTGTAGTGGTTCCCGTGCGTGACGAGCGCACGCTCCCGCTCAGATTGAATGCGTTTCTGGATGGCGCGTTCGCCGCCGAGGTCGGCGGCCATCTGCGCGAGCAAGCCGTCACGGACACCGAGCGGCGAGTAGCGAAATCCCTTGATGCCCTGGATCATCAACCCCGCATAGACCGCCGCCCCGGCGACGATGATTTCGGCGCGCCGCGGACCGAGCCCCTGCAGGCTGCGCCGCTCCTCGAGGTCGCACTCCCCGACCTCCTCGGCGATCCGCCGAATCGCCGCCGCCGACGCCTGGCTCGCCCCGTCCTTGCGCTTGGCCGCGAGCGCCGCGAGCGTCGCCGCGGTGCCGCCGGTCGCGATGGTGGTCTGCACGCGCTTGGCCAGGACGCGACGCTCGATGCGGTGAATCTCCTCGGTGATGTAGGCCCGCAGGCGCTGCAGCTCCTTCGGCTTCGGCGGATCGTGCGCGACGAACTCTTCCGTGAGGCGGACGGCGCCGAGCGGCAAGCTCGCCATCTCCTGGATCTGCCCGCCAATCGAGAACGTCAGCTCGCAGCTACCGCCGCCGAGATCAATCAAGAGCACGCGTTTGGCGGGCAGCTTCGTCCCGGACATGACGCCGAGGTGAATGAGCCGGCCCTCTTCGAGACCCGTGATGACCTCGATCTTCCATCCGGTCGCCGACCGCACCCAGTCGCCGAAGGCCTTCGCGTTCTTCGCCTCGCGCATGGCGCTCGTGGCCACGATGCGCACGGCCGTCGTCCCGTACTTCTGCGTAGCGCGGTGGAACCGTTGCAGGGCATTAATCGTACTCGCCATCGACTGAGGCTCGAGCATGCCGGTCCGAAAGACCGTCTCGCCGAGACGCGTCACCTCGCGGTCCTCGTGGACGGTGACGAATCTGCGCCCCGTGAGGCGCCCGATCTTCATCCGAACCGAGTTGGATCCGATGTCGACCGCGCCGAACGTCGCCATGCCCGCTCGTTACGCCGAAGCGCCGGCGCTCTGCGGCATGACGGGCGTGGCCGTCGTCACCGGGTGCACGCCTTTGCGCTGGGCTTTCGGCCGGAGCGACTGCAAGCGACGTCCGACGTCCGCCGTCACCGTCAGCGCCTTCGCGAGCTGCGCGTCGGCCCGCGTGCGGATGACGGCGAGCATGGGCGCCGAGGGCTCGTCGCCGAGCGCGCGCGCGGCGCGTTCCGCAAGCGTCAGCCAATCGTGCCAGGCTCCGATCGCGTCCTGCACTCGCTTCAGTTGCTTCACCGCGCGTGCGGCTTCGGGACCCGGCGCGACCTCGGCGAGGTAGCGCAGCCGCTTCGTCTCGATCCGAAACGCGTGCAGGCTCGTCGCACCGAGCGGCGTCGCGGCGGTGAGCGCGTGGTCGAAACGCACGAGCACGCGAGCGACGTCGCCTACCAACACCGTCACGTCGCCGACGGCGCGACCGACGACGCGCCGCAAGCGCTTCACGATGCCGCGGTCGCGCTCGTCGTCGAGCACGCGCCGCAGTTTCTTCTCGCGCTTCATCCGTGATTTCTCGAGCGCGCTCCGGATCTCCGCGAAACTCTCGGGATTGGACATGCGCGCGAGCGTGGCGAGCGCCGTCAGGTGTACGTCCGCGTCGCGGACCTTGCCGGCGCGCTGCCGAATCCGATCGAGCTGCTTCTGGAGCTTCCGCGCTGCCCGCGAAGGCTCGGCCTCCGATGCGGAAATGAGCGTCTCGACACGGCGAATCGTCGTGCGGAGTTGATGGACCGCGCGCGGCTTCGGCTTGGCGGCGACCTCTTTGATCCGGCCGACCAGCTCTTCTGCGCGCGCGGCCAGCGGATCGCGGGCCGCGGACGGGGAACGCACCGGTCGCGTCGAGGGTTCCGTGGAGGTCGTTCGTCCGGTCGGAACGCTGACGCTACCGTCGATCATTGCGGCCCTCCATGGCGAAGGGCCGGCTATAGGATGCGCTATGCGACTCTGCAAGCACCGCCGCCGCGCGAGGTTTCCCTATCTATTGCGTGACGGTCGCCGGAGCCTCGGCTGCGAGGGCCGTCGTCAGGGTGGCGATCGTGACCGCCCCACCCGCCCGCGCCTGATCCATCACCTCGACGGCGTATCCGTAGACGACGTCGTCGGCCGCATCGAAGAAGATGATGTGGTCCTCGCGCG
>JBDSJB010000501.1:0-9144 GCA_039917665.1 Binatia bacterium | reverse complement strand
CGCGTACAGCTGCAGGTCGCGTCCGGTCACAGCAACGACACGCTGAGCCGCGTGCTCGGCGGCGAGCTCGACATCGGCCTCGTGACGCTGCCGGTCGAAGCCGACCGCATCCGCGTGACGGAGATCGGCCGCGACGAGCTCGTCGCGATCGTTCCCCCCGATCACGCGTGGGTGGAACGGCGGCGCATCCAGGCGGCCGACTTCGCGAATGAGCCGCTCATTCTCTACGAGCGCGAGAGCCGCATGACCGGCATCCTGCTGCGCTTCCTGCTCGAGGAAGGCATCTTTCCGCGCGTCGTGACCGAGGTCGATCAGGTCGAGGTCGTGAAAGAGCTCGTTCGCATCGGACTCGGCGTTGCCGTCCTTCCGGCGTGGTCCGTACGCAGCGAGGTCGAACGCGGCGAGCTGAGAGCCCTCCCGATCGGAACCCACGGCCTTACTCGCGCGTGGTGTTTGGCGGCCCTCGACAACGGCGCCCAGCCGGCATCGCTGAAGGCCTTGATCCGGCTCTGCGTCGAGCATCTACCGCGTCTGCTGACGGCCTGACGGCGTCTAGCCGCTAATTGCGGATCTTCAAGACCTCTGAAGATGTTCCAAATCGTCGAGGTCCTTGTGGCGTCCGGATGCACGCTTGTTCTTACAAAGGGCCGCGAGTCCGATCACGGGGAACGGCACCCGTCCGCCATCGGGTAGCGCCAGGGTTTCGTTTATTCGTTCAGGCCACGCTTCCTCGAACGTCACCCCGTCGATGGTGCTGAGAAGATCGATCCGATTGGGCGGCCGGCCGAACTGAACGATGACTCCGCTTTCGAGGAGCTCCGGCGCGGTGGTGATGCCAGGGATCTTACCTTCCCAAAACTCCGACAATGCGTCGAACATTCTTCCGACATTGTCGGGATCCTGGCGGTACCAAAGATCGACATCGCCAGTGACTCGGGGGTAACCGTGAAAGATAACGGCTTCGCCTCCCACGAGGAGAAAATCGACGCCGTGCCTCCCGAAAATCGTGACGAGCTCCTGCACATCGGGTGAGAAGTGCTCCCCTTTCATCGGCGTCGCTCAAATTCGCGAACATCGGGCTGATCGGTACCGTACGCACGGCGCTTGAGCAGTTCCGCGATCTCCAGCCGTTGATCCAGGGTCAAGCGCGCGAGCTGCTCGATCTCCCACGCATCCGCCTCTGCAAAGGTTCTCGCAACGTTGCTGACGGGTTCGATCAACCGAGGCATTTGTGGATTCTAGCGCTATGGACCCTCGCGAACCACAGCAAATTCTCGGACTACCGCTCGCCTCTCGATGATGAATGCGCCTCACCATCCTGCTGCGGTTCTGCTCGAGGACGGATCTTCCCGCCGAGTGTGCCCGAGGTGACTTGGGTACGGTCGTGGGGGTCGGCGTATGGGTCGCCGCCGATGCGGCGTGTTTCGGGACATGCGCGTCGGTGCGATGGTGCAATACCGGCGTCCCGAAATGCTGAGCCGCTGGAGAGGCTGATCCAGCTCTGCGTCAAGCCTCTACCGCGTCTGCTGACGGCCTGTGGGAACGGGCGATCGGCGCGGCCGTCTTACCCCCGCGTCAGCTCGAGCCGATTCATCGTTGCCCAAAGAAAAAGGGGAGCGGCACCGTAGCGCCGCTCCCCTTTCGCGTCGTAACGCGCCTCCGCTTACGGGCCGGGAGGTGGCGGCAGGTTGAACGCCTGCGAATCCGAGGCGGCGCCGGCGACGGCTTGGATGTTGATGCCGGAACCCGCGGAACCCGTCGGGTAGGTCACACAGGTGTGCGCCACACCCGGCTGATTCACCACACTGACCCCCGTGTCGCTCACAAAGCTGTCGACGTTACACGGCGGATCGTTGTTGGTCGCCGACGGACTGTTGATGACCGCACCTTGGGTCGCTCCGTTGATGGAGAAGAACACGTTGGTGCCGTCCGGGACCGGGTTGCCGATGCTGTCGGTCACGGTCGCCGCGATCACCGTCGTGAGCGTCGCATTGCCGTTGTCCCCGGAGCCGTTGGTGATGAGCGCCAGGTTGAGGTTGGTCGGAACACCGATACCCGGCGTCGCCGTGTTGGCCGGCGTCGGTGTCAGGACGGGCGTCGGCGTACGCGTAGCGACACCCCCCCCGGGGGTGAACGTAGGCCCGCCACCACCACCCGCAGTGGGAGTCGCATTTGGATCCGCCGCCGTACAGGCCGACGCGTCGATCGAGCAGCCGGCGGTGCAGCTCAGCGAGCCCGAGGGCAGCTCCGGATTGACGCTCGCACACGTGGCGCCGGCGAAGTCGGTGCCATCGCAAGATTCGCTCAGGCTCACCACGACCGTGATGTCGGCGGACGCAGCGGCGGAGTCGTTCACTTGGAAGACGTGGGTCGCGCCGTCGGCATCGGTGTTCTCCGCGCGTCCGTTGCCGCAGCCGACGGTGACCGTGTACGCCAGGTTCTGACCCGAGTCCTTGCAGACGTTGGCCGGCGTCGCCGAGCCGTCGTTGCAGTCGTTGTCGGTGTCGCAACGAGCACCGCCACAATTGGTGCCGCCACAACTCGCGAGACAGTGCTTGATCGGACCGAGGCACACGTCCGCGGGCGTCGGCGAAGCATTCGCATTGCAGTCGTTGTCGCTCTGACACGGACTGCCGATGCAGAGGACGCCGCCGTTCTCGGTACAACCGGGGAGGCACGTCTGTCCGAAGCTGGCGTTGCCGATCCCACTGTCCGGGTTGTTGATCGAGTACGGCGGAACGCCGCCCACGACGGTGAAGAAGAGCACCGTGCCGAAGGTCGGGTTACCGAGATCGATCTGCGACGGGATCACGCCGAGCGAGTCGGCATCGATGAAGCCGACGTCGTAAAGCGTCACCTGCACCTGCGCACGGAGCGCGAATGCCGGCGGAGCTTCGGCGAAGATCGCGCCGGTGCCGATGATGGCGCCGGTTTCCGTCGGCTGCGAACCCGCGACGGCGATGATGTCCGCCCGTCCGTTCGAGTCGGTGAACGCGGTGCCGGTCGTGTTGTCGGCGTTGTCACCCGGAATGAAAGTGACGTCCTCGAGATCGGTCGAGAACGTTATCGGAACACCCTTGATGGGATTTCCGAGGCTATCCGTCAGAACGGCCGTCAGGCCGATCCGATCGGACTTGTTGGCGTCGACCTGCGACGGATCGACGAGCAAGATGAGCCGTCCAGAATTGTTGCTGTTGCGAATGAACTGTTGTCCGGTTCCGCCCTTGCTGCCGCCGCCGCCGCCGGTACCGCCGCAACTCACGATCAGCGCGGCGAACGCGAACGCCGCGAAGCCCCCCATCAACCATTGCGATCTGCGCATCGTCGTCATCCTCCCCTCTTCCATCACAGCGACGGCCCAAACACGGTGACCGGATAGCTGATCTCGTTGGTGTCGAAGCTGTCGCCGCTGTCGCTGATGCCCGTGATGGTCATCACCACGGTCATGTCGAACGGCGGATCAGGCAGCAGCGTTTGGTTCTGGGTCAAGAAGGCAATGACGTCGGCCCCGACGAATACGGTCTGCGCGAACGTCTTGGAAGGCGTCCGCACGCCCTGATCGTCCACCGAAGCCGGCGCCAGCGAGATGGAGAACGGAACGGAATCCGTCACGACCGGATTGTTCAGTCGAGCCCCGGGAATGAAGATCTCGACCTTTACCGATTGCAGATTCACGGATTGATCCATGTTGTTCTCGACGCCGAGAAAACCGCCGTCGAGGTCACCGTCGTTATTGTGGTCGCTCGGCACCGACTGGTCCTCGCCGAGCGTAATGGACGTACCGGTGTCGCCGCGGGCGTCGTCGCCCTCCGGGAACTGGTCGGCGGCCGGAGCCACCTGTTCCTGGCTTTCTTGAAACACGCCAGAGAATCGCAATGCGACGCCGTTGTCGTTCGATCCGCCGCCGCCACCGCCGCACGAAGCCAGCGCGAAGCAGGCCGCCATCATCAACATCCTTTGTCGTTTCATACCCTCATCCCCCTTCGCGGTCTGGTTTCTCGTGAAATACTCAAATGTAGCGAACGATCTCCTCACACGTGAGCCGTTCGAACTTCGTCTTGCCGATGCTTTCGAGACAAATGAACTTGATCGAGCCGCTGAGTGCCTTCTTGTCGGTTCGCATCGCGATCGCGATCGCCTCGCGTCCGAGATCGCCGGGAATCTCGACCGGCAGCCCGCACCGTTCGATGAGATGCGTTAGCCGGCTGACGGTGTCCGCGTCGCAGAGCCCGAGACGATGCGAGACGCGCACGGCCGCCACCATGCCGATCGCCACGGCTTCACCGTGGAGGAACGTGGTGTAGTCGGTCAGGTTCTCGATCGCGTGACCGATCGTATGGCCGAAGTTGAGGATCGCCCGGTAGCCGCCTTCGGTCTCGTCTTCGGAGACGACGAGGGCCTTCAGCTGACACGAGGCACGTACGATCCGTACCATGAGATCGCGGTCCTGGCGGAGTATCGCCGGCAGCTCGGCTTCGAGCAGCGCGAAGAGATCCGCGTCGAGGATCGCGCCGGTCTTGATGACCTCGGCGAGCCCGGCCACGAACTCGCGGCGCGGCAACGTCCGGAGGCAGTCGACGTCTGCGAGCACGAACCGCGGCTGCTTGAAGGCGCCGAGCAGATTCTTGCCGGCGGAGTGATTGATGCCGGTCTTGCCGCCGATCGAGGCGTCGATTTGCGCGAGCAGCGTGGTCGGCACCTGTACGCAGGCGACGCCACGAAGATAGGTCGCCGCCGCGAAGCCGGTGAGGTCACCGACGACACCGCCGCCGAGTGCCACGACCGCGCCGCCGCGGTCGATGCCGGCGTCGATCAGCCGATCATAGACGAACGCCAGCCACGCGAGGTTCTTGTGCTCCTCGCCGTCCGGAATCTGGATGATCGCGGGATCGAAACCGGCGGCGGCGAGCGCCGTCACCGTCGGTCCGAGATAGAATTTTGCGATCGTCGAGTTCGTCACCACCGCCACCCGTTTCCCACACCGCGTCTCCGCGAGCCGCGTTCCCACATCTCCGAGGCACCCGGATCCGACGTAGATCGGATACGCGCGTTCCCCCAGCTCTACGTTGACGACTTCCATCGTTCCGGGCGCGCAAGCGCCTGTTGGATCTCTCTCACGACCTGATCGGCCGTCTGTTCCGACGTATCGATGGTGATGTCCGCGGCGTCGGCGTAGACCGGCCCGCGCTCGGCGAGCAGCCAGTCGACGGCGGCCTTCGGATCATCGCGCAAGAGTGGCCGATGGTTCGTATCGCCAACGCGTCGCAGAATGACCTCGGGCCGCGCCGTCAGATAGACGAGCATGCCGGCCGCGCGGAGACAGCGAACGTTTTCGAGATCGAGCACCGCGCCGCCTCCGACGGCGATGATCGTCGCACCCCGACCCGCGGCGTCGGCGACTGCGGCGCGCTCGAGGGCGCGGAACGCGGGCTCACCGTCGTCGGCGAAGATCGCCGCGACGCGCTTCCCGGCGCGTTCCTCGACGAGCTGGTCGGTGTCCACGAACGCGCGGCCGAGCCGCTGCGCCAACCGCCGCCCCACCTCGCTCTTCCCCGTCCCCATGAACCCCATCAATACGATCGCCCGTCCCCGCATCAGAACTGCGCAATTTGTTGCAGATACCCTTCGTAGTTGCGACGAATTTCTTTCAGAGAGTCGCCGCCGAACTTCTCGAGAAACACGTCGGCGATCACGAATGCCACCACGGCCTCGGCGATGACGGCGGCCGCCGGAATCGCACAGACGTCGGACCGCTCGATCGCGCCCTTGGCCTCGGCCTTGGTGCCGATGTCGACGGAGTGCAGCGGCTTCATCAGGGTCGCGAGCGGCTTGAAAGCGACCCGCGTCACGAGCGGTGCTCCCGACGTCATGCCGCCCTCGGTGCCGCCGGCCATGTTGGTGCGCCGCAGAAACTCGTGCTTGCCCTCGTCGAAGTAGATCTCGTCGTGCACGGCCGACCCGGGCCGGCGCGCGGTCTCGAAGCCGAGGCCGATCTCGACACCTTTCACGGCCTGGATGCTCATGAGCGCGTGTGCAAGGCGTCCGTCGAGCTTCCGGTCCCAATGGACGTGGCTCCCGAGCCCGGGCGGAAGACCCGTCGTCACGACCTCGACGATGCCGCCGAGGGTGTCGCCGCGCTTCTTGCACTCGTCGATCGAGGCGATGATCCGGCGCTCGGCATCGGCATCCGCGACCCGCACCTCGGAAACCTCGGCCGCGGCGAAGATCGCCTCCGGATCGAGGCCAGCATGATTGGCGACGACGTCGCCGATCTCGGCGACCCAGCCGCGGACGGCGATGCCGAACGGCTTCAACAAGCACTTGGCGATGCCGCCGACGGCGACCCGCGCGGCGGTCTCGCGCGCGCTCGCACGCTCGAGGATGTTGCGGACGTCGTCGTGGTCGTACTTGAGGACCCCGGCGAGATCAGCGTGACCGGGCCGCGGGCGCGTGACGGCGATCTGGGCGTCGCGATCCTCCGGGCGGGAGGACATCTTCTTCACCCAATTCTTCCAGTCTCGGTTCTCGACGACGAGCGTGACCGGCGACCCGAGGGTCTCACCGAAGCGCACGCCGGAACGGAGCTCGGCGGTGTCTTGCTCGATTTTCATGCGGCCGCCGCGCCCATAGCCCATCATGCGGCGCCGCATGTCCACGTTCACGGCGTCGATGTCGATCGCGAACCCCGCCGGACAGCCTTCGAGGATGGCTGTAAGACACGGACCATGGGATTCACCGGCGGTGAGAAAGCGTAGCACTCGATGTCACTCCGGCAGCAGCGCCAAGCAGCAAGGCAGGGGCGCGACGCGCGGGGGGAACGATCATCCCGCGCGCCTCAGGGATTGTTCCGATCTTCCCACAGAACCTCGGCCGACGGGAGGCTCGCGAGGTCTTCCGTACCCCGGGCGCGAACCGAGCGCGGGGTGATGAAGACCAGGAGCTCCTGGCGGTTGTCGTTGGTGACCGTGTTCTTGAACGCCCAGCCGAGGACGGGAATCGCTCGCAAGTAGGGGATGCCGGTCTCGTTGTCGTTCAGGGTGTTCCGGAAGACCCCGCCGAGCACGAAGGTCTCGCCGTCCCTGATGAGGACGTGGGACTCGGCCTCGCGGCTGATCTCGTTCGGGATGTTGTCGGGCGAGGGCGCCTGCGACTGATTGGTCGGTTGCAACGTGCTCGACTTCGCGAAGACGTCGAGGAACACGAAGCCGTCCGACGAGAGCTGCGGTGTCACGGTGAGGGTGATGCCGGTCTTGATCTGCTCGGTCGCGGCTTGCGACGACCCCGCGACTCCGCCGGCGCCGGTGCTGATGACGGTACCGGTGCTGGGCAGTTTCACACGCAGGATTTCGAGGCTCTCGATCTTGGCCGGCTGATTGTTGAGGGTGACGACGCGGGGCCGGGAGATGATCTTGCCTTTGCCTTCGCGCTCGAGCGCCGTCAGGCGGGCGGAGAGGGACTTGGTGCCGTCGAGCGATCCGAGGATCACATCGAAGGCCGAGCCCGCTCCGGGTGCGACGTTGGCCGGGAAGTCGGCGATGAAAGGCACGCGGCCGATCGGCACGCCACCGGGCGCAACCGGACCGACACCCGTTCCGAGACCGCTACCACCGGCGTTGATGCGGCCGGGGAAGTTCGTGCCAGGCGCGTTCCCGGTCTCGGGGCTCGCCTTGTAGGTGTAGCCCCACTGCACGCCGAGATCGCGCGAAAAGTTCTCCGTCGCCTCGACGATGCTCGCCTCGATCAGGATCTGGGGCGTCTGGGTGTCGAAGTGGGTGATCAGCTCTTCGGCGTCGGCGATCCCTCTGTCGATGTCGCGAATGACGATCGTGTTGGTGCGCTCGTCCCAGGTCGCGCTGCCGCGATCGGTGAGGATCTCCTGTACCTTCTTGACGAATTTCTCGTCGGCTTTCGCGTAGTTGACCTTGACGTAGCGGACGCGAAGCGGTTCGGCCTGGGCCTGCGCCTCGTTGGCGGCGCGGAGCGCTTCACGCTCGTCCTTCAGCTTTTCGACCGTCGAGACCCGGATGATGTTGCCATCGCGGACCATGTCGAGGCCGCGCGCCTTCAAGATCGAGTCGAGAGCCTGATCCCAGGGGACCTCGACGAGGCGCATGGTGATCTTCCCCTGCACGTCGTCGGTCGTGATGATGTTGAGGCCGCTCACGTCGGCCAGGATGCGGAGGACGTTCTGGATGTCAGCATCCTTGAAGTCGAGCGAGATGCGCTGACCCGTGTACTCGCGAGGGGCGCCTAAGGTCTGGACGGTACCGCCGGGAATCGCGGCGATCGAGGAGCTGCTGCGCCTACCCTTGCTACCGCCGCCCCTACCGGCGGAGTGCGCGGCTAGCACGACTGACTCGTCCTCACCGATCGGCTGCGCGGCCTCGGCGATCGGCGCGGGTTCAGCGACCGGCTTTGGCGCGAGGGCAACCTCGGCCGGAGCAGGAGCGGGCGCCGCGACCGCGGGAGCTGCAACCGGCTCAGCCGCAGCCGGAGCCGGAGCTTCGGCAGCTGGTGCAGCCGCGACGGCGACCGGTTGGTCGAGGACCGGAGCGATGCCCGGCGCCAGGAAGACGACCTCGTCGACCGGCGACCGGCTCTCGCCGAGCAGGATCGCGACTTCGCGGTTGTTCGCGTCGACCGCATAGTCGGGGACGCGACCGTCGACGTCGGCGACGAGTCGAAGCTTGCCTTCGTGCGCACCGACTCGCACCCGCTCGACACCGTTCTTGCCGATGCCGTAGCTGCGATTCGTCGCGACGCCCGACAAGGGACCGGCGACATCGACGACGATGCGATGCGGTGAGCTCAGCGCAAAGTGCGCAGCCGCGTCGATCGGACGCGAGAATCGAATGACGAGCGCCGTGCGTGATGCACGCTCGACGAGACGAATCTCGTGCACGCGCAGTACCGCTTCAGCGGGCGGCTCGACGATCGCGACCGGTGGCGGCTCAGCCGCGATTGGCGCGGGTTCCGCGGCCGGCACCGATGGCGCTGCTGCTACTTGCTCGACCGGCGCTGTCTGCGCTTTTGCATGCGGCGCTGGTCGTTCGAGCGTCCGCGTGCATCCCAAGAATCCGAGGAGCAGGACACCAACCACCTTCACCACCGCCGCTCCCAAACCCTGCTCCTGCATCCTCATGG
>JBDSJB010000500.1:0-41500 GCA_039917665.1 Binatia bacterium | reverse complement strand
GCCGCCATCTACTGAATCGCGAGTGGCGCCGGCGAGACGCCGCGCAGTCCGTGCCGACCGAGAAACCGCAGCAGCCCGCGACTGTACGGCGACGTGATCGACGTGCCGGACGCGAGCCCCGCGATGTTGGCCTCGATGTGATCCTGCAGCCGCTGCGCGAAGCGGCTGCTGTTCTCGCTCATCATGTCGGTCCCGGCGCGGAAGAGCGCCAACATGCGGCCGTCGTAGAGGTGCTCGATCACCTCCATCCACGCTTGCAGCAGGTGCGTGAGCTCGCGGGCGTACGGGAGCATCCCGCTCGCGAGCACCGCCGGTGTGATGCCCTCGCGCGACTGCCGCCACGGCGACAGACACGCGGTGAGCATCTCCGCCGAGCGGAGACCGACCATGACGCCCGGCGACAACATCGGGTCGACGAAGCCGAACGCGTCGCCGATCGCGGCCCAGCCGCGCCCGATCCCGCGTGTCGAGATCAGCTGGTAGTTGTTGTAGGTCGCGACGTCGGTCACGCGCCGCGCTCCGGCAAGGGTCCGCGCGAGTCCAGAATGGCTGGTGATGCTGGCATCGAGCCTGGCCTCCGGCGTCGCTCCGAGGCGCGCCGCGCTGGCGCGATTCACCACGACGCCGACGGAGACGCGGTCGTGCAAGGGGATCCGCCAGCTCCAGCCGCCGTCGAGACGATCGATCAGCACCTGACCCGGCACGTCGTCCCACGCGTAGTTCTCGTAATGGGCGAAGTGCGCGACGTCGTTTCGCGGCCCGGTCGTCGCGGGGATGCCGAGGAGACGGACCGCCGCCCGGGCGCGGCCGGTCGCGTCGACGACGAGATCTGGCGCCGGCCAGCCGGCCGCGGCGACCGCGTCGGGGGCGATGATGAGCTCGGGGCTCGCGGCAGTTTCGCCGCGCAGGAAACCGACGCGCATCGTCACCCGGCGCGCGCCGACCTCTTCGGCGCGCGCGAGCAACACCCGATCGAACTCGCGGCGCGGCACGTTGTACGCGTACGGCACCATCCACTTCTGGTACCGCGCGAAACGAAACGAGAACTGATGGGTCGGCGACCAGGTGAGCGTGGCGCCGGGTTTCGCCATGCCGATGCACGCAACCGCCTCCTCGACACCGAGGCGGCGGAGCGGGGGAATCCCCGCCGGTATCAGCGACTCGCCGACGACGAGCTCGGGGCGGCGCTCGTCGTCGAAGAGCACGACGTCGTGGCCGTCGAGCGTGAGCAACGTCGCGAGCGCCGCGCCCGCCGGTCCGGCACCGACGATCGCCACTCGCAGGCCGCGCGCGTCCCGCATCGGAGAGCGTCTACACAAGCAAGACGAGCGGGACAACCGCGAACGCGGTGCGGGGAACGTCAGTCGTTCTTGGCTTTGAAGCGGGCGATGCTGTTGTCGAGTGCCGTCGTGTGCGACGAGCTCCAGCACGTGTTCTGGTTCAGCAGCTGGATGGTGACGGCCGGCTGCTTCATGAATGGCAGGCCCGGGAGCGCGAGCGGCTCGCCGTGACCACGGACCTGGAGGCTCGAGCGTCCGGCCTTCCCCGACGTCAGCACGATCGACTGCAAGCCGCCGGCGCTGAGCGTGCTGTCGCGGTAGCGGAAGCCGCGCGAAAAGGCCTTCCAACGGGGTCCGGGCGGAATCACCTGCGTGAGCCGGCGCTGCGCGACACCGCCCACGTCGTCGTAGAGGCAAAGCGTGTACGCCGTCGTCGTGCTGGGATTGCCGAAGTCGGCGATCGTGGCGGCGGCGCCCTTGCGCCAGGTCCACGCCAAGCGATCACGCACGTCGGGGCTTCGATTGTCGATGGCGAGCAATGCCGCTCCCGGCGCGGAGCCTTTGCACCCGACGACCGGTGAGACGCCGTCGCACGCACCCGCCTGACACGTGTCGGGCCGGCTGCAGGGGTCCCCGTCGTCGCACGGCGTACCGTTCGCGAGCGTGGTGCTGCCGCACGTACCGCCTTGGCAGGTGTCGGGTGCGGTGCAGGAGTTGGCGTCGTTGCAGGGCGTACCGTTCACGGCCGGCGTGCCGACGCAGCCGCCGCTCTGACAGGTGTCGCCGGACGTGCAGGTGTTCTCATCGTCGCACGCGTTGCCGTCGCTGCCGGGTCCGCACGTCGTGCCGAACTCGGTGATCGTGAGCTGATAGGTGCCGCTTCCGGCGTAGCGATTCACCAGCACGTGCCACGTGCCGCTCGCGGGGGCGTTGAACTCGCAGAAGCCGAACTGATTCGGACCCGAGCGGCGGCAATCGTAATCATCCAACGTCGGGGCGCTGCCGGCCTGCACGTAGAGATCGAAGTCGCTGACGCCGTCGTCGACCGCGTTCATCGCGACGCGGAGGCGCGTCGTGCCGTTCGCGACGTTGAAGGTGTGCGTGGCTTGCGGCGTACCGGAATTGAGCGTGCCGCTCGGGGTGATGACGACCGTGCCCTGCGCCCCGACCTGTGGACCCGCGCCGCACGTCGTGTTGGCGAGATCGGCGCCGCCCTGGGTCTGGATGAACGAGCGATAGGTGAAGACGTTGGCGTCGTAGCTGTGATCGGAGGGCAAGCAGCTCGAGCTCGAGCCGCCCGAGGTGATGCCGGCGACGCGGATACCGGCGCCGAGATCGACGAAGAGCGGTCCGCCGGAATCGGCGTTGCAGGTATTGGAGTCGACGCCCGCAGGTCCGAGCGGGTTCAAGAAATCCCAACATACCGACGTGGTGTCAGAGCCCGGCGACGGGATCGTGGCGCACGACGCGGTGACGACGCCGCCCGCCCGCTTCACGCCGTAGTCGAAGAGCGGATCGCCGCTTCGGCCGTAGCCTGCGATGATGCCGGGTGTTCCGAAGGGCGGCGCGGTCGTCGTGCTGATCGCCGTCGGCGCGATGCCGTCGACGACGGTGCCGAGCTTCAACACGGCGACGTCGGCGGCGGGGAAATCATAGCTCGGGTGCTGCGCGATGCTTGCGACCGTGAAGATGCCCGCGTTCGGCAGGAAGACGTAGAAGTCGGTCGGCAGACGGCCGTCGACGCAGTGACCCGCGGTGAGGAAGGTGGAGCAGCCGATCAGCGTGCCGGAGCACCATGTCCCGGCGGTATCCGCGCTGGCGCCCCGCAGCAACGCGCCGACGGTCGGATAGTCGCCGGTGAGGACGCCGTTCACGATGCGTGGATTCGGCCGGTCGAAGCTCTCGGCGCCGGCGCTGGGCGCCAGGGTCACGACGACGAGCAGTGCCAGCACGGCGCGGCGGAGGATGGACATGGAAGAGCTGTGGGGTGGAAGGCAGCTACGGCGACGGCCCATGAGAGGTGACACCGTAGCGCGCCGCCATTGGCGGGTGAAGCGCAAAAAGCAAGGATTCTGCGGGTTACGAGCCTGCGGGGACGACTTTCCGGGTGTCCGCATCCGTGGTCTTGCGGACCCGCACGACCCGGACGATCAGCGCCGGGCCTCCTTGGCCGTCGGAGATGGTGATCCGACCCGGAAGCGCGTCGCGCGCGTTCGTCTCGTACCCCTCGAACTCGGCGACCAGAATGGTTCCCGCCGGGCCCGCGTACTCTTCGCGCCGCGTGCGGAGCGCTTCGTCGACGGTGATGGTGACGCCGAGATCGGCATCGAGCGCGCAGCGCACGGCCGCGCGTCCGCTGCCCGTGCAGTGCTCGCGGTCCAGCTTCGGACGAAACAGGAGGGCGAGCGCGACGATCATGCGCTCGTCGTCGGGCGTAGTGCCCGCGGCGAGCGCGGCGAGGTCGATGCGGCCTTCGCGGCGCTCGTTCTGCATCGGCAGCGCGAGCGTGAAGGTGTCGCCGGCGGTCGCGAGATCGAGCACGGTGACGCCGAACGGCGAGAGCACCTGCAAGCGCAAGTGCTCGGGA
Organism: Binatia bacterium; assembly: GCA_039917665.1. Taxonomy (GTDB): domain Bacteria; phylum Desulfobacterota; class Binatia; order UTPRO1; family UTPRO1; genus UTPRO1. The sequence goes on along the minus strand of JBDSJB010000500.1, from coordinate 37,633 downwards.
TCGTCGATCGCGAGATACGCCGGTGAGGCGAGGCGGGCGGCCGGCGGTCCGGCCGTCGCTCGCACCGAGAGCGTGAGCCGGGCTCCGAGCAACGTCCGTTCGCGCGCCGCACCGGCCGCGATGATCGACGCGGCCTCGTGCGTCGTCGTGGAAGCCGGTCGCGTGAGGAGACGCGCACAGCCCGCGACGGTGAGCAGCGCCGCGGCGAGCGCGACCTGCGCGATCACGTGCGGCGTGGAAGTCACTCGCTGACCAGGCTCAGGTCCGGCGCGAAGGCGAGGGTGAGCGCGGCCGTCGCGCACGTCCGAGTGCCGACGCTTGCCCGCGCGCGAATCCGCGCCATGCCGGCGTAGCGCCGGACGACGTTGATCTCGATCTCGAGCGCGTCGCCGATGCCGGCGCTGCCGGTGAGCTCGCAGTGATCGATCGCGGCAAGCACGGCGCCGCGCGCGCGCAGCTCGGGCTCCTGGCGTCCGAGCACGATGCCCGCGCCTTGCGCCATCGCCTCGACGAGGAGCATCGGCGAGAGCTCGCCGTCCGGGCTCAGCAGCGGATCGTCGGCGGTGACGTGCTTCACGAACCGGCCCGTCGGGCCGTCGATCGCGACGATGCGGTCGAGCAGCAGAAACGGCGCGGTGTGCGGCAGGAAGTCGGCCGCGGCGTCACCGGCGGCGGCGAGACGAGACGTGGTCATGAGGATGGGGATCCTTTCGCCGCGGACGGTGCGAAGCGCGTCGGGTCGAGTGGGGGATTCAGGACGATGTCACGGAGACGGATGGTGGTGCGGTCGCCGCCTCGTTCCCGGAGCGCGACCTCTTCGGGGAGCGGGCCGTTGGCGGGGAATCGCAGCGTGATCTCGCTGAAGGGACTGGCGACGTCGCCTTCGGGCTTCAGCACCACCGTGTCGGCGTCGCGCCATTCCTCCCGAAAGCCGCTCGGTGCGCGCGATCCCAGCAGCAAGTCGGTCAGCGTGCGTGCGAACGCGGCGAGACCCGCGACCTCGGGCGGAATCGGCAGCGTCTTTCCTTGCGCGTCGACGACGGTCATCGTCGTGCCGGCGGCGACGAGCGCCATCTTCTCCGGGGCTTCGAGGTCGAGTCGCACCGAGCTCGGCGCGGCGAGGGTCAGCCTCCCGTTCGCGTGGAGGACCTCGTCGACCAGCGACACTTCTCGTTCCTGTGCGAAGACGGCTGTCGCGGTCTTCACGGCGGCAAAGCCCGCGGCGCGCGTGGCGAGCGACGGGTTCGTTGCCGCCGGCGCCGCGAGCGCGGCCAGCACGCCCAGCACTCCACAGACCAGCGTCAGGAACGTCGACAGACGCGTGCTCGGGATCCTCATGGGCGTCGGAGCAGCACGGTGATGGCGCCGCCGCCGCGCGGTGTCGCCGAGAGCAGGACTTCGGCGACGCCGCCTGTCGGCTTGGGTGTCGACCGCGTGGCGAGCGGGAAGGTGCACGCGGGATCTGGATGCCGGAGCGCGCCGAGGCGCGGCACGTCGCCCGTCGCGATCGCCTGCACCGCGGCGGCCGCTCCGAGCGCACCGGCGGCGCCGAGCTCGCCGATCGAACCCTTGAGTGACGTCACGAGCGCGCGGCGTGCCTCCATGCCGAGAAGCGTGGTGAGGCGCGCGGCTTCCACCGCATCGAGACGGCGCGTCGAGTTCGCGCACGACACGACGAGGGTGATGCCCCCGCCGTCGTCACGGTCGGCGACGGGACGCATGCCGAGCGCGGTCAGCTGCTCGGCGGTCGCGCGACCGCTCGCGGCGCCGGCGGCGACCGTCGGCCAGTCGTGTGGGCTCGCGGGAATGTTCTCGGTCGCGTAGCCGGCGAGCTCAGCGTAGATCCGCGCGCCGCGTGACTCGGCGTGCGATGCGAGTTCGAGCACCAGCATCGCCGCACCTTCGCCCATCACGTATCCGTTCCGGCCGCGATCGAACGGGCTGCTCCATTCTTCGCCGCCGTTCTCGCCGGGCGACAGCAGGGCGAGGTCGACGTAGACGTCGCGCGCGACCGGCGTCAGCTCGTCGACGCCGCCGGCGAGCAGCACATCGGCGTGCCCTGCGGCGATCGTGTCGAAGGCGAGCGCCAGTGCCGCCTCGCCGGAGGCCTCGCCGCGGACGACCGTGAGGTTGGGGCCGCGAATGCCGAGATCGATGGCGACGTAGCCCGTGGGGGCATTCATCACGAGGTTCGGGAACGTCAGCGGATTCGCGAGACCGGGACCCTTCGCGAACAAGCCGCGGAGAAAGTCTTCCGACTCGCTCAGGTTGCCGAAGGCGGTCCCGACGACGATGCCGGCGTCTTCGGCGCGCGCGCCCTCGAGCACGAGCGCGGCGTCGGTGAGGGCCATGCGGCACGCCGATACGACCATCCGCGACGTGTGATCCATGCGGCGGAGCAGCGCGGAGCGGATGTGATCGCGCGCTTGCCAATCGCGGACGCGCGCTTCGAGCCCTGGCTCCGTGAGCACGCCGTCTTGCGGCGTGCTCCGACTGATGCCGGAGGTGCCGGCACAAAGTCCGCTCCAGAACGCCGGCAGCGGTCCGAGCGGGCTCACGACGCCGACGCCGGTCACGACGATCGCCTCACGCACGTCCGAAGACCACCGTCGTGTTGTTGCCGCCGAAGCCGTACGAGTTGGAGAGCGCGTAGTGGAGATCCGCCGGCCGGCTGGTGCGTGGTACGAAGTCGAGCGCGCACGCCGGGTCGGGCTCTTCGAGATTGACGGTCGGCGGCAGGAAGCCATCGCGGAGCGCGAGGATCGTCGTGAGGCCTTCGATCGCGCCAGCGGCGCCGAGCGTGTGCCCGAGCGCCGACTTGGTCGAGCTGACGGCGACACGATCCGCTGCGGGCCCGAAGACCTGACGGATGGCGCTCGCTTCGATGCCGTCGTTCAGGGGCGTGCCCGTGCCGTGGGCGTTGATGTAGCCGACGTCGGCGGGGGCCACACCGGAGCGTGCGAGCGCGCGCCGCATCGCGAGCGCCGCGCCGACGCCTTCGGGGTGTGGCGCCGTCAGGTGGTGGCCGTCAGCGCTCATGCCGTATCCGAGGATCGTCGCGTGCGCGCTGGCGCCGCGTCGCGCGGCGTGCTCGGCGCTCTCGAGGACCAGCACGGCGGCGCCTTCGCCGAGGCTGAGACCCGCGCGCCGCCGGTCGAACGGTCGACAGGGCTCGAGCGCCAGCGCATGCAGCGCGTTGAAGCCCGCGAAGATGGTGCGGCACATCGACTCGGTTCCGCCGGCAAGCACGGCGTCGACGCGGCCAAGGCGGATCCAATCGAGCGCGACGCCGAGCGCGGTGGCGCTGGATGAGCACGCGGTGCTGAGGACGAGACGCGGGCCCTCGCAGCCGAAGACGGTCGCGAGGATGTCGGCACTGGTCGCCATCGGCATGCCGAGCAGCGGCGTCTTGGTGTACCGACGTCGCGTACCTTCGAGGCGCTCGAAGAGCGCCGTCTCGCCGCTCATCATGCCGGCGGTGGTGGCGCCGAGGATGATGCCGACGCGCGTCGGCGCGGCCGCGACGTCGAGCCGGCTGTCGGCAAGCGCTTCGCGAGCCGCGATGAGCGCGAAGAGATCCGAGCGCGAGGCCCGGCGGCGGAGCGGCGACGGCAGCCAGGTCGGGATCGCGAGATCCTTCACCTCGGCGGCGATGCGGCTGCGGTAGCCCATCGCATCGAAGCCCGTGACGGGGCCGATCGCGCACGTGCCGGCACGGAGGGCGGTCGTGAACGCCGCGGTCGCGTGCGCGAGCGCGTTCACCGTGCCGAGGCCGGTGACGACGACGGGAACGGCGGCCCCTGCTGTCGTGTGGCCGGCCGGCACGCGGTTCACCCCGCCCGCGCCTGCTCGGCGCTGATGTAGGCGGCCAGCGCGTCGATCGACGCGAACGCGCTCTTCCCGACCTCCTCGTCGGGGATGGCGATACCGAAATGCTCTTCGATCAACACCACGAGCTCGAGGGCGTCGATCGAGTCGAGCCCGAGTCCTTCGACGAAGATCGGTTGCTCGTCGGCGATCGCTGACGGCTCGGTGTCCTGGAGGCGCAGCCCGGAAACCAAGAGCTCTTTCAATTTCAGCTTCAACGCCGCGCGATCCATCGTCATGCCGTCACCAATCCTCCATCCACGGCGAGCGTGGCACCCGTGATGTATGCCGCATGCGGCAGTGCGAGAAAGACCGCAGCGCTCGCGACCTCTTCGGGGCGACCGAGGCGGCCCGCCGGAATGCGCGCGATCATCGCGTCACGGGCACCGCTGGCGATGGCGGCCACCATCGCCGTGTCGATGACGCCCGGACAGAGCGCGTTCACGGTGATGCCGAACCCGGCGACCTCGGCGGCGAGGGTGCGGGTGAGCGCCAGGAGCCCACCCTTCGAGGCGGCGTAGTTGGCGGCGCCCGCTTTTCCCATCGTGCCCGCGGGCGAGACGATATTGATGATGCGGCCGAACCCGCGTGCGATCATGCCCCGGAGCGCGGGCCGGAGGCAGAGGAACGGACCCGTCAGGTTGGTGGCGAGCACGTCGTTCCAGGCGTCGTCGGAGAGCATCATCAGGTGGGCATCGTGCGTGATTGCGGCGTTGTTGACCAGGATCTCGACCGTATTCGCGCCCGTCCGGCGGCTGAACAACGCGGCGACGTCTTCGGTGCGCGCGACGTCGCACCGGGCGACCTCGTGCTGCGGACCGAGCGCTCCGAGCTCCGCTTGCATGCGCTCGGCGTCAGCGGCCGCATGCGCCCAGGTGACCGTGACCTCCGCGCCCGCGGCCGCCAACGCCAGGGCAATGGCGCGTCCGATGCCGCGCGTACCGCCGGTGACGAGCGCGCGCCGACCGGCCAGAGCCTCGGGCGACACGAACGGCGCGGTGGGGGCGACGGGCGCGACGCGGGGAGTTCGGGCGCGGCTCACGGCGCGGGCCACCAAATAATGCACGGCCGTCCGTGTCAAATCTCACGGGCACCGTGCGTTCAACCGAAAAGCGCGCGGTACAGGGCGATGGTGAGCAGCATCGTGAGGCCCAACATGCCGAACACGGTCAGCCCGATCAGCACCGACGCGATCCGCAGCACGCCTTGAGGATCGCGCAACGGAGCGTCGCGCTCGAGCGTGTCGCCGAGGAGCGCCAGGTTTCGCTGATTGGCTTTGAAGACGACGTCGAAGAGGTCGCCGAGGAGGGGGATCGCGCCGAAAACCGTCTCGACGCCGACGTTCCCGAGCATGCGCGCCACCGTCCACACCGACGCTCCCCGCCGCGCCGCTTCGACGATGATGTAGGTGGAAAACACCGCGCCGATGGTGTCGCCGACGCCAGGGATCAAGCCGATCAACGCGTCGAAGCCTACGCGTTGTTGCGTACCTGGAATGCGAAACGCGTCGTCGAGCCACCAGGCGAGCCGGCGAATCGGATGATCGGGCATGGGTCTCAGGCCTCCGTGAGCAAACGGCCGATCAGCACTTTGCCGAGCGGCGAACGTGGGAGCGCATCGCGGAAGCGCAGCACGCGGGGCACCTTGTAGGGGGCGAGCAGCTCATGGCAGTGCGCGCGCAGCACGTCGGCAGCAACGGGGCTCGCGAGCACGACGGCGGCCGCGACCACCTGATCGCCGTGCGCGGCGGCGAGCCCGAAGACCGCGACGTCGGCGACCGCGGGATGCGCGCGCAGCGCCGCTTCGACTTCCGCGGGATCGACCTTGTTACCGGCGGAGTTGATGAAGAGGCTCGTGCGGCCGGTGATCGTGAGCGCGCCGCTCGCGTCGGCGCGGCCGAGGTCGTGCGTGCGGAGCGGTCGCGTCGCGCCGCCTTCCGCGGCAGCGCTCCGGATCACGATCTCGCCGACCTCGCCGGGTGCGGCGATCGTGCCGTCGGCGCGCTCGATCGTGACGACGACGTTGCCGAGCGGTCGACCGACCGTCGCCGCGTCGACGGCGGCGTCCGGCGCCAGATCGCACGTAACGCTGCCGGCCTCGGTGAGGCCGTAGAGTTGACGGACGCGTACGCCGAAGCGGGCGTGAAAAGCCTCGAAGATCTCGGCGGGCAAGGGTGCTCCGGCGCTCACGCAGAGGCGGAGCGCCGAAAGATCCCACGTGCGGCGGCGATCGGTCGCGGCGAGCATGCGCAACATGAACGGCACCGCGGGAAACAAGGTGACGCGCTCCGTCGCGAGCAGGTCGAGCGTCTGACGACGCAGGAACCGCGGACGGAGCACCAAGCTCGCGCCGGCTCTGAGCGCGGCGAGGAACGCGTTGCCGAGGCCGTGGGCGTGCGAGAGCGGCACGACGCCGAGCACGACGTCGGCGCTGTCGATCTCGGTCGACGCGGAGAAGTTCTGCGCTTCCCACCAGAGATTCGCGTGAGTCCGCGACACCAGGTGCGGACGGGCGGTCGTGCCGGAGGACGTCGCGATCAGCGCCACGTCGTCGGGGGCGGGTGGAGTGCGGTCCGCGGTTCGCTGGTGTGCCGATGCCGAGCCGCCGGCGACGCGTCTGAGGCCGTCGGCATCGGCGGAGAAGGTGAGCGCCGCGACATGCCGGTGATCGTCGACGGCCGTGACCAGCGCGCGAACGTCGGCTTCGGCGAACAGCGCGCGGAGCTCGCCGGCGCGCGCGGTCGACGGCACGGGCATCGCCGCAGCGCCGGTCGCGAGAATGGCGAGGAACGACTCCACGAACGCCACCGAGCTCGGCAGCTCGAGCGCGATCCGATCGCCCCGGCCGAGGCCTTCCGCGCGGAGACATTCGGCGGCCGCTGCGACGCGTCGTTGCAACGTCCGATAGTCGAGCGTGCGCAGCTCGTCGGCGACTGCGCGCCGCGTCGGAACGCGCGCAACGGCATCGTCGAGCAGCGTGAGCACGGTGCCGGCAGCGGCGGCGGTCAGTCGCGAGTGGGTCAGGGTCATCGACGCCGAGGCGGCTCGTAGCATGCCACCGCAGCGGGCGCACCCGCGGCGGAACAGGCGCACCCGCGCGCGTCACCCTTCCGGGCGATTCCCGCTCGTTGAACGGCTGTGGTAGCGTCGCCGCACCATGCGGGAGCGCGCCTTCGTTGCGGAGATTGCCGACGACACCTATCGCATCACGGCGTATCACGAGCCGTGGCGCAGTACGGTCAATCAGTATCTCGTCCGCGACAGCGCGCCGACGCTGATCTCGACCGGCCTGCGCGAGCGTTTCGAGGACACGTGGGCCGCCATCGCGCAGGTGATCGATCCGACGACCTTGCGCTACATCGTCGTACCGCACTTCGAGGCCGACGAGTGCGGGGCGCTGAACGAGCTTCTGCTGCGCGCGCCGAACGCGACGCCCCTCGCGTCGATGCGGACGGTCATCACCTCACTCGCCGACACCGCGGTGCGCTCGCCGCGTGGTCTCGGCGACGGTGAGGTGATCGACACGGGCTCGCACGGCATTCGCATGATGGAAGCCCCGTACGTGCACGCGTGGGACGGCATCATGCTCGTCGACGAGCGCACGCACGTCGCGTTCACGGCCGACCTCTTCATTCAGCCCGGTCGCGGCGAGGCCGTCGCCCGCGACGATCGGTCGGCCCTTTCGGTCCAGCTCTACAAGACGTTCTACGGCGCGCCGCCCGAGACGTATCTGCAGCGCGCGCTCGATCGCCTCGAGTCGGCGAAGCTGACGATGCTGGCGCCCGGGCACGGCAGCGCGCTCACCGGCAACCTCGCGCCGTATTTTCGCGCCTATCGTGCGTTGACGGGCGAAGTGCGCTCCGCGCGTCCGGGCGAAGCGTCGCCCGCTGCCGCTCCGCTCCGGCGGTACGTCGTCCGCTGACCCGCGAGACACCCGCTACCGAAATACGGTACACGTCGGCGATGTCCGAACGGCCGTCGGGTTTTGCCATCGTCGCCCCGGTCTTGGTCGTGCTCCTGGCGGTCGCGTTCTCGATGCATCGGCTCGAGGACTTCGACACCTGGTTCCACCTCGCGGCGGGGCGCCTCATGCTCGCGAGTGGAACATGGCCGGCCGCCAATACGTTCTCGCTGACGGCCCCCGACTATCCCTGGGTCGACCTGCACTGGATCTTTCAGCTCGTGCTGTACGCGGCGTGGACGCTCGCCGGCGTGAACGGCGTGATCGTTCTCGCGGCCATGCTGACAGCCACCACCGCGCTGGTGCTCTACGGCGTCGCGCGCCGCTTCGTACCGCCGATGCTCGCGGCGTTTCTGGTGGCGGTGGCGCTCACGATCTCGTCGCCGCGCTTCGTGCCGCGTCCCGAGCTGCTGTCGTTTCTGTACTTCGCCGTTTACCTGGCGCTGCTCGAGGGCTACCCCAGAAACGGGCGTGCCATTTTTTTGCTGATTCCGCTGCAGATCCTGTGGGCCAATACCCAGGGGATCTTCGCGGTCGGGCTCGCGCTCGGGGGGTGTTACTGGCTCGGTGCCACGCTGGCCTTCCTGCCGGTGCCGCGTGGATGGCGCGAGACGTGCGGCCTCGACTTCGTCGCGTGGCGCCGCCTGACGGTCGTGCTCGCGGTGGCGACGCTCGGCTGTCTGGCGAATCCGTGGGGCCTCGAGGGCGCACTCTTCCCGTTCCAGCTGTTGCCACGGGTGACCGGCAATTCTCTCTTCTCCGCACGGATCGGCGAGTTCCGTCCACCGCTCGAATCCGGCTACGCGCCGGTGTTGGTGAAGACGTGGCTCACCGTGTTGATCGCGTCGGGCTTGTCGTTTCTCGTGAGCATCCAGCGTTGGCATCTCGGCCGCTTGTTGGCGGGGCTCGCGTTCGGCGTGTTGTCGACGCAGTCGCTCCGCAACATGGCCTTTTTCGGCTGGATGGCCGTCCCGGTGCTCGCCGGCAATCTCGGGCCGCTGGTCGCGCGCTGGCGTGTGCCGGCGTGGCTCCGTGGCGGGATCGCGACCGTGACGGCGATGGCGATCGTGCTGCTGGTCGCCTCGATTGCGACCAATCGGTTCTCGTACGTGATGAATGTCCAGCGCGAGTTCGGCCTCGGCGTTTCGCGCGTTCGTTTTCCCGAGGGCGCCGTCGCGTTCCTCGAGCGGGCGGGCATCTCCGGCCGAGCGTTCAACTGTCTCGCGATGGGCGGGTACCTCACCTGGAGTCGCCCGCACGATGCCGTGTTCGTCGATGGCCGCCTCGAGGCGTTCCCGGAGGCGATCTTTCGCGACTACTTCCAGGCGATGGACGAGCCCGGGACGTTTCCGCGCGCGACTCGCCCGTACGCGCTCGACTACGCCTTGCTCTACCACGCGTGGGGCAATCGCATGCCGCTCGTGAACTATCTCGCCAAGGACCACGGCTGGACGCTCGTGTACTTCGACGAGATCGCGGCCGTCTTCGTGCCGAGCGACGAGGCCCATCGCGCGATGCGCGAGCGCGCGACCGCGACGTTCGCCGAGATGCGGGCCGAGCGCGCACGAGAGCCCGAGATCGAGTTGCCGACCCTCTTCGGTCACGCGCTGTCCCTCCCGGTCGGCGACGTCTGGCGCCTGCGATCCTACGGCAACCTCCTCAAGACCTTCGGATACGCGGACGAGGCCGTCACCGCGTACAAACGCTCGCTTGCGCTCGATCCCGATCAGACCGAGGCGCGGTTCTCGCTCGGGCTCGCGTATTGGGCCCTGAACCAGCGCGAGGGCGCGATTCGCGAATGGCGCGAGGTGCTGCGCCGGGATCCGACCGACGAGCGGGTGAAGCAAGTGCTCGGGCGCGCGACCGGCGCGCGGTGAAACCAGGGGGCGACGGTCGAGTGATGCGACCGTCGCCCCTCGTCGTTCAGGCGTTGCGACTCAGCGCTTCGGCGGGGTGAGCGTCAAGAAGACCGTGCTCTCGCCCCGCTTCACCAGCAGCAGGATGGGCGGCTTCGCTTTGGCGAGCGCGGCGCCGGCGGCCTTCGGCGAATCGACGTCGTGGCGATCGACTTGCAGAATGACGTCACCGGGGCGCATACCCGCCTCTTCCGCCGGGCTGCCGTCGGCGACAGCGGTCACGAGCGCGCCGACGATCTCGCGCCCGTAGCCGAGCTGGCGGCGGGCGGCGTCGTTCAGCGTGTCGAGTTGCAGGCCGAGCCCGCCGGCCGACACGTTGCCTTCGTCCTCATCGTCGCCGCGACCGAGCGCATCGCCAGCGCCTTTTTCGCCGCCTTCGGGTTGCTTCCCGACTTTGACCTCGAGGTTGCGCTCTTTGCCGTCGCGGATGATGCGCAGCGTGCTGCTACTGCCGGGCGGCATGGTCGCAATGGTACGCGACAACTGTCCGGGCTCCGTGATCGGCTTGCCGTCGATGCCGATGACGACGTCGCCGCGCTTCAGACCGGAAGTCTCCGCCGGGCTCTTCGCGATCACGTCGGCGATGAGCGCGCCTTCGGTGTCGCCGAGTCCGAGCGCTTGGCGAATGTCGGGACCGAGCGGCTGGATGCTGACGCCGAGCCAACCGCGCGTCACTTTGCCGCTCGTCCGCAGTTGATCGACGACGGCGCGCGCCAGGTTGATCGGTGTCGCGAACCCGATGCCGATGTTGCCGCCGCTCTGGCTGAAGATCGCCGTGTTGATGCCGACGACGCGGCCGTGCTGATCGAAGAGCGGTCCGCCCGAGTTGCCGGGATTGATCGAGGCGTCGGTCTGGATGAAGTCGTCGTACGGTCCGGCGCCGATCACGCGATCGCGCGCGGACACGATGCCCGCCGTGAGCGTGTGCGACAGGCCGAACGGATTGCCGGCCGCGAGCACCCAGTCGCCGACTTGCAGCTTGTCGGAGTCACCGAGGGGCACCGTCGGGATCTTGCCTTGCGGCGTGATCTTCAAGAGGGCGACGTCGGTTTTGGCGTCCTCTCCGACGAGCTTCGCCTTGAACTGCTTGCCGGTCGAGAACTGGATGTCGATGTCGTCGGCGCCCTCGACTACGTGACGGTTGGTCACGATGTAGCCGGCGTCGTCGATGACGAAGCCGGACCCCAAGCTCCGTTGCTTCGAGGCGCCACGCTTCCCGCCGCCGAAACGATCCCAGAAGTCCTCGCCGAAGAACTGCTCGAACGGGTCCTGACCCTTAGGATACTGGCGACGCTGGGTGCGGGCGGGAACGTTCTTGGTGGTGTTGATGTTGACGACGGCGGGCATGACCTCTTGCGCGAGCGCGGCGAACGACGGCATGAGCCCGTCGATCTGCGACTCGATCCTCGCGGGCGTGAAAGCCGCGAAGACGAGCGCCCCCACCGCACCGCCGGTCAGGCTCACCAGCGCCAGGTGCCAGGGCCGCACGCGTACTTCTGTCTTCATACTGACTCCTTGTCCTCGCAGAGGGCTTGTCCTCGCAGAGGGCTTGTCCTCGCAGAGGGCTTGTTGGGACGGCATCGCCGTCGTGAACGAAACGATCTCACGTCCGGTATTGTGGCGTAGGCTTCTCGGAACGCAATCCGGCTTGACACACTTGCTTTTCGCCTTGCGAGAGTGGACTCTGCGCGCGGGATGGCGGAGGGCGAAGCCCGAAGTGGCGGGGGGTTGCGGCGGTTTTTGCAGATCGCGTTCAGCATCGGCGCGGTCGCGCTGATCGCGCGCCACGTGGATCTCCGCGAAACCGGACGTATCCTCGCCGCGGCTCACCTCGGCTGGGCCATTTTGGCCGTTGTCCTCTACCTCGTCGGGCAAGTGATGAGCGCGTTTCGCTGGTGGCTGATCGGTCGCTCGGTCGGTCTCGGCGGCAGCTTCCCGTCCTACGTTCGGTTCTACTTCATCGGGATGTTCTTCATGTTCTTCGGACCGAGCACGCTCGGCGGCGATTTCGTCCGTGGGCTCTATCTTGCCGAAGGTGGCGGGCGGCGTGCCCGCGCGTTCAACTCGGTGGTGTTCGATCGGTTGAACGGGCTCGTGATTCTGGTCGCGATCGGGGCCGCGTCGTTTCTGATCTTCCCGCGCTATCGCGATCTCGCGCCCGAATTCACGCTGATGTTCTACGTGACGGTCGCGTTCGGCAGCGCGCTCCTCGTCGGCTGGATGCTCGCGCCCTGGTTGGCGCGGACGTTCTTGCCGGCCGATCACAAAGTCCGCCGCTTCGTCGAGACCGACCTCGGACCCTTCTGGTCCGATCGCCGCATGCTGGTCGCGGCGTCCACGGTGTCGTTCTTCTTCCACCTCGTGCAGATCGCGGCGCAGTGGGTCGTCAGCCGCGCGCTCGGCATCGACGTGCCGTTCTCGTACATCTGCGTGTTTCACCCGCTGGTGAGCGCGATCGCGTCGATCCCGATCAGCCTCTCAGGCATCGGCCTCCGCGAAGGCGGGTATCTCTACTTTCTCACGAAGATCGGCGTCGATCAGCCGAGCGCCATTGCGTACGGCGGCCTGTGGTTCTTGGTGATCGTCGTGAGCAGCGTCGTCGGAGGCGTGGTGTTTTTGGCGAGCGGCGCGCGCCTACCGACACTTCGCGATGCGGTCGAATAGGACGCGGGAGCGATCCCGGGTTCGAAGGCTCGGAGGCTCGGATCAAGCCCCGTGCATCCGTAGCATCTCGACGATCACCTCGGCAGTGCGCACCATGTCACTCACGCGCAGCCACTCCTTTACGGTGTGGATGTCGCGCATGCCGGTCCCGAGATTCGCGACCTGGAAGCCGCGGCGATTGAGGACGTTGGCGTCGCAGCCGCCGCCCATGGGGGCGCTCTCGACGCTATGCCCGAGTGCGGCCGCAGCCCGCAGCACGAGCTGCACGATCGGGGCGTCGTCGGGCACGTCGAGCGCGCCGTAGCTCTGCTCGATCGTGGTCTCGATCCGCGCGGCGACCTGGCGGCCGTCGAGCACGATCGTGTGACGTGCGGCCGCCTCTTCCAGCGCCTCCTGCATGTGCGCGCATTGCGCGGCGAGCTTCCGCGCGTCGTGGCTACGGGCTTCGCCTTCGAGGCGGACGCGATTGGGGACGACGTTGACGGCGCCGCCGCCCGCGATGATCCCGATGTTGGCCGTCGTCTCGTCGTCGATGCGGCCGAGTCGCATGGCGGCGATGCCTTCGGCGGCGACCTTGATCGCGCTGATGCCGCGCTCGGGTGCCATCCCCGCATGCGCCTCGAGCCCGTGCACCACGAACTCGAGATGGTTCGAGGCGGGCGCGCGCGTGAAGAGATAACCGGGGGCGTCGCTGTCGAGTACGAGGCCGGCGCGCGCGGTGATGTTGCTGACGTCGAGGTGCTTGGCGCCGAGCAGGCCGACCTCCTCGCAGATGGTGAACGCGATCTCGATGTCGCCGTGCGGGATGGCCGCGTCGCGGAGCACGCGCACCACCTCGCAGATGATCGCACATCCCGATTTGTCGTCGCCGCCGAGCACGGTCGAGCCGTCGGTGCGGATGACGTCGCCTTCGACGATCGGCTGCACGCCTTCGCCGGGGATCACGGTGTCCATGTGCGCGGAGAGGAGGAGGGGCTCGGCGTGGCTGGTGCCTTTCATGCGCGCGAGGACGTTGCCGGTCGTGCCGCCGACCTTGCTGCCGGCGTCGTCGGTCCAGACCTCCGCGCCGAGCTGCTGCAGCTCGCGCGTCAGCCGGGCGGCCATCAGGTGCTCTTTACGAGAATGGCTGTCGAGCCGCACCAACTCCAAGAACAACGTCGTCAGCCTCTCGCGTGAGATCGCGCTCGTCGCCACGAGCGGCACCTTACACACGGCTCCGCACAGCGAAAAGTGACGAGTGCTGATCAGGGAAGCGACCGGCGGTCCTCTCGGACCGCCGGCACGCGGGGTTGGGGTGGTGGAGCGGGGGGTGTGGAGCAGCTCAGTCGGTGATGAGGATGTTCGGTTCACCCGGGTTCGGGTCACTCACCCAGTCGTACTCATGGGATGCCTGCGGGTGACTGCCATGGATCTTGAAAGAGTTCGCAATGTCGCCCGTGTTGCCCGCCACGATCGTAATGGTCACTTCGGGGTTGAGCGTCATGTGCTCCAGCTCGTCGGCGTCGTCGACGTAGGTACCGTGAGTGACGTAATAGGCTTCTTCCCCGGTCGCGAAGTTCCGCACCTGTGATTCGATGATCGAGTCGAAGCCGCGCGCGCGATATGCCGCGTATTGCGGGATTGCGATGCTGGCGAGGATGCCGACGATCGAGACGACCACCAGCAACTCCAGAAGGGTGAATCCGTGGTTGTTTCGCGTTGCCATGCCCGAGATCTGAGCAAGGCCGATGCCACGGGAGCGCCGTGTCGGGCGGCTGGTGCCCTACCTATGACCTGGCGAGGAAATTTCCTCAGCCTCCGCGGTCGCGAGGAGACCTAAGCCCGGATTCGTAAAGCATCCGAGGCGAGAACGATGACGGTGACGGTCAAGATTTGTCACCGCCCCGAAGGGGCCCGGTCGAGGACCGTACGGAAGTGACGTTCCGCGGCGGAAGAATTTCCCGCCGCGGAATCAGTCGGTTGGTAAGAGGTGCCTAGTTGCCGAGGCGCGAGATCAGAATCTCACGCTCGAGCCGGACGGTCGCCGGCAGGGTCTTCTCGAGCTTGGTGAAGAGCTCGCCTTGCGACTCGAGCTCGGTCCGCCATTCCGCGAGATCGATGTTGGTCGCCTGGCGCACTTGCTCGGGGGTGATGTCGAGGCCATCGACATCGAGGTCGCCGGCGCGGGGTACCATTCCGAGCAGGGTCTCGGCGGCTCCGACGTCGCCCTGCGCGCGTGCCAACACCCATGCGAGTACGCGCATGTTCTCGCCGTAGCCCGGCCACAGGAACTTGCCGTCGGTGCCCTTGCGGAACCAGTTGACCAGGAAGATCGGCGGCGGGTCGGCGAGGTGCGCCTGGATTTTCAGCCAGTGTCCGAAGTAGTCGCCCATGTCGTAACCGCAGAAGGGCAGCATCGCCATCGGATCACGGCGGACGACGCCGGCCTGGCCGGTGGCAGCCGCGGTCGTTTCCGAGCCCATGGTGGCGCCGAGGTACACGCCGTGGGCCCAATTGAAGCTCTGCATCACGAGCGGAACCGTCGTCGCACGGCGACCGCCGAAGATGATCGCCGAGATCGGCACGCCATCGTCGTCGTCGGCCTTTGCATCGAGGATCGGGTTGTTGCGCATGGGAGCCGTGAAGCGCGAGTTCGGGTGCGCGGCCGGGGTCTTCGACTCCGGCGTCCACGGATTACCGCGCCAATCGGTGAGCTCGGCCGGCGGCTGTCCGTCCATGCCCTCCCACCAGACGTCGCCGTCCTTGGTCATCGCGACGTTGGTGAAGATCGCGTCGCGCTCGACGGACGCCATCGCGTTCGGGTTCGTCTTCTTGTTGGTGCCGGGCGCGACGCCGAAGTAGCCGTTCTCGGGATTCACAGCCCACAGACGGCCGTCCTTGCCGATGCGGAGCCACGAGATGTCGTCACCGATCGTGGTGATCTTCCAGCCCTTGAACTTCGCCGGCGGAACCATCATCGCGAAGTTGGTCTTGCCGCAGGCGCTGGGGAACGCCGCCACGACGTAGTGCTTCTTTCCCTGCGGGTCTTCGGCACCGAGGATCAGCATGTGCTCGGCGAGCCAGCCTTCTTCACGGCCGAGAAACGAGGCGATGCGGAGAGCCAGGCACTTCTTGCCGAGCAGCGCGTTGCCGCCGTAGCCGCTGCCGATGGACCAAATCGTGTTGTCCTCGGGGAAGTGACAGATGAACCGCTTCTCGGGATCGAGGTCGAGCGTGCAGTGCAGGCCCCGATTGAAGTCGTTGCTGGTGTCGCCGAGCGTGTCGAGGGCGACCCGTCCCATGCGGGCCATGATCCGCATGTTGAGCACCACGTAGACGCTGTCGGTGAGCTCGATGCCGACCTTCGAGAACGGCGAGCCAGCCGGACCCATCAGGTACGGGATGACGTACATGGTGCGGCCTTTCATCGAGCCCGCGAAGAGCTTCCCGAGCTTGGCGTAGCCTTCCTTCGGGTCCATCCAGTTGTTGTTCGGACCCGCCGCTTCCTTCGCGCGCGTGCACACGAACGTGAGGTGCTCGGTGCGCGCGACGTCGTTCGGATCGGAGCGGTGGAGATAACAACCGGGACGCTTCTCGGCGTTCAGCGGGATCAGGATTCCCTTGTCGACGGCGAGCTTGGTGAGGCGCTGCATCTCCTCTTCCGACCCGTCGCACCACACGATCTCGTCGGGCTGAGTGAGCTTGGCCATTTCTTCGACCCAAGCGAGGAGCTTGGAATTGTTGGTGGGGGCATCACTTCGTTTCGTGGCGGCGGCACGATTGTCGGGCATGGGGTTTCGACCTTTCCTCGCGGTGGTTTTGCGGATGGGTGCGGCGACTTCGAAGGGGGCGGATAGTATCACACCCGATACGGGTTCCAATCGCTCGATCGGGCCCTGGCGAGGCGCTATAGGTCGCGCGATGAGGCTCCGTGTGCTCGTGGCGGGAGCCGGGGCGGTCGGGTCCGTCGTCGGCGGATTGCTGGCGGCGGCCGGGCATCGGGTGACGCTTTTGGGACGCCGGCCGCACCTGGACGCGATCGCGGCCGGGGGTCTCGTCCTCGACGGGCTCTGGGGCGAACGCCGGGTCGCCGATCTCCAGCTTGCGACGTCGGCGGAAGCGCTCGGCGGTCCCTACGATGCCGTGCTCCTGACGGTGAAATCCTTCGATACGGCCGTCATGCTCGACCAGACGGTCGGCCTGGTGGCGCCGGACGGGTGCGTCATTGCCCTCCAGAACGGGCTCGGGAACGTGGAGCAGGTGACGGCAGCCGTCGGCGCCGACCGCGCTCTCGGTGGGCGGGTGATCTTCGGAGCAACGATCCCACGCCCGGGCGCCGCGCGCGTCACGGTCTTCGCCGATCCGATCGCGCTCGGCGCCGCGGTCGCGGGAACAGCGGATGCCGAGCGCCGCGCGCGCGAGTGGGTCGAGCGCTTCGTGGCAGCCGGCATCCCGACCGAGATCACGCCGAGCTTGCAGGCCCATCTCTGGACCAAGATCTTCTACAACGCGGCCCTCAATCCGTTGGGTGCGCTGCTCGGGCAGCCGTACGGGGCCCTCGCCGCCGACCCCGACGGACGCGCGCTCATGGACGACATCATCGACGAGTGCTTTGCGGTCGCGGACGCGCGCGGCGTCGTGCCGCTCGTGCCGACGGCAGACGCGTATCGCGAGCTCTTCTACGGGCGACTCGTACCCTCGACCGTCGATCATCGGTCGTCCATGCTGCAAGACCTCGAACGCGGACGGCCGACCGAGATCGAAGCGATCAATGGTTGCATCTGGCGCTACGGTCGCGAGGCGGGTATCCCGACGCCGGTGAACGCGACGATGACGAGGCTGATCCGGTTTCGCCAACGTCTCGTGCAGGAGAAGACCCCTTCATGATCGAGATCGAACCGAGCGCACTCGACGCCATGCACGACCACGCCGTCGAAGGGTTTCCCGAGGAAGTCTGCGGAGTCCTGTTCGCGAGCCCGAACGGGCAGGTCGTGCGCCGCATGGCGAACGTGCAGAACGCGCTGCATGCGGCAGATCCCATCGCCAACCCGCGCGACGCGGGCACGGCCTATCAGTTCGACGGCGCCGAGCTGCTCGACGTCACCCGCCAGGGTGAAGCGTCCGGGTGGGGCGTCATCCTGTTCTATCATTCGCATCCGCAGCACGGTGCGTACTTTTCAGAAACCGACAAGCGGAACGCGCTCTTCGGCGGCGAGGTCGACCTCGGCCCGGCGTTTCCTGGCGTCGCCTACTTGGTGATCTCGGTCTACGACCGCGTCGTCCGTGACCGGAAGACCTTCGCGTGGGACGCGGTAAAGGAAGACTTCCTGGAAGCGCCCTTCACGCCGCCGGTGGCTCCGGGTGCCTGAGGTCGATCGCGGCGGCTGGACGCTGCGCTACGAGCTCGAGGGTTCGGGCCCCGAGCTGGTCGTGATGACGCACGGCTTCGGCGCGACGGCCGAGACGTGGCGTCATCAGCTGCCGGCGCTCACGCCGGAATATCGCGTGCTCACATGGGACCTGCGTTCGCACGGACGCTCGGGATCGCCGGACGAAGCCATCACGATCGCGCTCCTCGCCGAGGATCTGGCGGCCGTCGTGCGCGCCGTCGGCGGACCGGCGCACGCGCTCGGGCATTCGGCGGGCGGCGTCGTGACGATGCGCTTCGCGCTCGATCACCCCGAGCTCGTGCGCAGCCTCGTGCTGGTCGGGACTGCAAGCGAGTGCAACGCGAAGGCCTTGGCCTGGTACGAATCGCTCGCGACGACCGCCGATACCGAAGGGGGCGAGGCGGTTCTGAAGAAGCTCGGCTCGCGTGACGCCGCGGACGCGCCGCCGGAGCCGCGCGGCTTCGCGCGGATCGCGCGGGCAATGGGCGGGTTGCACACGGCGCCGATCACGAGCGAGCTCGAGCGCATCCAGTGCCCGACCCTCGTCGTCGTCGGCGAGAAGGATTTTCTCGGCGTCGGCGGCTCGGTGATCATCAGCCGTCGCATCGCCGGGTCGCGGCTCGAGATCATGCCGGCGCGCGTGCACGCGCTCTTCCAGCAGGATCCCCCCGGCTTCAACGCGGTGCTGCTCGAGTTCCTGCGCTCGGTCGGCTGATTCAGACGGCGAGATCGTGTTCGATCGCCGCGTCGTCGACATCGGTGTCGGCGACCGCGATCATCGTGTGCCCGGTCGCGGCGACGACGGTGCCCGTCACGAGGCTGCCGGGTGCGGCGGTGCCGTTGACGATGGCGGTCGTGAACTGCGGCGTCTTGCCCGAGATGTGGCCGGCGGGTCGACGCGCGGGGCCTTCGACCAGGATCTCGACCGTGCGTCCGATCCAGGCACGGTTCCGTTCGGCGGCGATGCGCTCCTGAAGCGCGATCACTTCGGTCAGCCGCCGGCCCTTCTCGTCTTCGGGTACGGAGTCGGGCCAGGTCGCCGCGCGCGTCAGGGTGCGTTGTGAATATTTGTAGAGGTACGCCTGATCGAAGCGCAGCTCGTCGAGGAGTGCGTACGTGGCGGCGTAGTCGGCCGGCGACTCGTCCGGGAAACCGACGATGACATCGGTCGAGAGCGCGATGTCCGGGATCGCCGCGCGCACCTGCGCCACCAGGTCGCGGAACGTGGCGACGGTATAGCCGCGCGCCATGCGGTCGAGAACCGCGTCGGATCCGGATTGGACGGGAAGGTGGAGCTGCGGCGCGATCGCCGGCACGTCGCGCATGACAGTGATCAGATCGGGCGTGACGTCGGCGGGATGCGGCGACGTGAAGCGGATACGGGCGAGGCCGGGAATTTCGGCCGCGCGCCGGAGCAACTCGGCGAAGTCGCAATCACCGTCGCGATAGGCGTTCACGGTCTGGCCGAGGAAGACCACCTCGCGCGCACCGTCGTCGACGGCCTCGCGCGTCTCGCGGAGAACCGCGTCGACCGGCACGCTGCGCTCGCGGCCGCGGACGTACGGCACGACGCAGAACGTGCAGAATTTGTCGCAGCCCCGCATCACCGTGATCCAGGCGCGCACCGCCCCTGGAACCCGCGCGCTCCGCAAATCGGCGTAGGTTTCGTCGGTGTCGAGCCGAACATCGGTGAGGGTTCGCTCGCGTTCCGGGCGGGCGTTGGGGTCCTCGTCCGACGCTCCACTGTAGTCGGTGACCGGCACGTTGTTGGCGCGGATGGCGTCGAGCAACCCGGGCAACCGGCGGTACGCGTCGGGTCCGACGATCAGATCGAGCATCGGCACGCGGTCGGTGACGGTGGAACGATAGTGCTGCGCCATGCAGCCCGACATGCCGAGGATGAGGCCTGGACGGATCGCTTTCAGCCGGGCCAGGTCGGTGAGGCGGCCGACCACGCGTTCCTCGGCGTGCTCGCGGATCGCGCAGGTGTTCAGCAGGATGACGTCGGCGGCGGCGGGGTCGGTGGTGCGGGTGTAGCCGGAAGTGCCGACGTGGCCGAGGATCAGCTCCCCGTCGGCGAAGTTCATCTGACAGCCGTAGGTTTCGAGATAGATGGTGGGCGGCACGGCGCCGGGACCATACCAATGGCCTCCGGAGCCGGCAACGCGGCGTCTGCGCGATCGATGCGGCGCGCGTCCATCCGCCGAATGTGTTACAGACCTCGCCGTGCGTAGCGCCGACGATCCCCGGCGTCAGTTCAGCGACCTGGAAGCGACGCTCCTGCTGTGTCCGCGCTGCAATGTCGCGGTGCCGGTGCGAAAGCGTCTGTTGTTGATCTTGCCCGACGGCGAGAAGTTCGAGTACGTCTGCAAGCGCTGCGGCTCGAGCTGCGGGACCAAGATCGAACGCCCCCCGCCGCCGCAGTTCGGGCGCTGAGCATGCGTGTCGTCTCGCTCCTGCCGGGGGCGACCGAGATCGTCTGCGCGCTCGGCGCCGGTGACCAGCTCGTCGGCGTGTCGCACGAATGTGACCATCCGGCCTGGGTCCGCGGCCTGCCGTCGGTGACGCGTTCCAACGTCGATCCGCGCGCCGACAGCGCGAGCATCGACGACGGCGTACGCTCGCTCCTCGCTGCCGGGCTCGCCCTCTACGAGATCGACGTCGCGATGCTCGCGGCGCTCCGTCCAGACGTCATCGTCACGCAGCACCAGTGCGACGTGTGCGCGGTGTCGTTCGAAGAAGTCGAAGCGGCGGCGCGCACGACGATCGGTGCCGACGTTCGGATCGTCTCCCTGGCACCGCGCGTGCTCGCCGACGTCTGGGTCGACATCGATCGCGTGGCTGCGGCTCTCGGCCGCGAGTCGGAGGCGCGCGAGCTACGCGGCCGTCTCGCCGCGCGGCTGGCGGCGCTTTCCGCGCGCACCGCTACCCTCGATCGTCCGACGGTCGCCTGCATCGAATGGATCGACCCGCTCATGCTCGCCGCCAACTGGACCCCGGAGCTCGTGACGATGGCGGGAGGGCACTATCCGTTCGCGACTGTCGGCGCGGCGAGCGTTGCATCGGCGTGGGCCGCGTTGGTCGCGGCTCGACCGGACGTCGTGGTGTTGATGCCGTGCGGTTTCCCGATCGCGCAGACGCGTCGCGAGCTCGATCGCTTGCGGGCGCATCCCGAGTGGCAAGCGCTCGATGCCGTACGCGCGGGTCGCGCGAGCGTCGTCGACGGCAATGCGTTCTTCAACCGTCCCGGGCCACGGCTCGTCGAGAGCGCCGAGATTCTCGCGGCAGTGCTGCATCCAGAAACGTGCGGCGACCTGATGATCGCCGGCGGTGCGGAGCCGCTCTTGCCTTGACACTCCAAAACGAACGGCAGTACGGTTCCGCGGGTGCGGGCGGTGTGTCCGCTGCTGCTTCTCCCCGCTCGAGGTCGTGTTGTGCGCGTTCTCTTGGTCGACGATCATACGCTCTTCCGGCAGGGCCTTCGGACGCTGCTCGAAAAGCACGGCGCCTTTCAGGTGATCGGTGAGGCCGAGGACGGCCGCCGCGGTGTGACCCTGGTCGAGGAGCTCCATCCCGACGTCGTGGTCATGGACATCGCGATGAAGGGGCTGAACGGCATCGAAGCGACCCGGCAGGTCCGAAATCGGTTCCCCAACACCCAGGTGGTCATGCTGTCGATGCACCTGCTCGAGTCGTACGTCCGTCAGGCGCTCGAGGCTGGGGCCGCGGGCTATCTCCTGAAGAGCGCCGCCGGCAGCGAGCTCGTGGCGGCGCTCGAAAGCGTTCGGAACGGCGGCAGCTACTTCAGCGCACCCGTCTCCCGCATGATCGTCGAGGGATATCTCGAGACCAGCAAGGCGGCGACGGTCGAAAAGCTCTCGGTGCTGACGCCGCGGGAGCGCGAGGTCCTTCAGCTGATTGCCGAGGGCAACAGCTACAAGGAGATCGCGTCGGCACTCGGGATCAGTCCGAAGACCGTCGGTCAGCACCGCGACCGTCTGATGCAGAAACTCCACTGCAGGCGCACAGCAGAGCTTGTGAAGTTTGCTTTGCGAGAAGGCGTAACGCCCGATTCCGAGTAAGCCGCAGTATTCGCATGCGAAATACTTATTTCGGAGAGTAGAAAAAGGCCTCGTAGGGGAGTCTCCCGAGGCCCTAGGGAGTTTTTCTTTGGGCCATAGGGAAATGGATGCATTTACATAGCTTCGCTGCCGCGAGATAAGTTGCCCGTCGTGGGGAGTTGGGTTCGGGCATTCCTCAATGCCTTATCCAGAACACCAAGTGCTCATGGCTTATCCTCCTTCTCTCTAGGGGGTGGCGTTCACGGACACGGCACCCGGGTACGTCACCCCCAGAGGGGCTCTTCTGAGTCCTCCCTTTTTTGATTCACCCCCGTCACTCCGCTAAGGCCTCTTTCATGGCGAAGCATCACCGCGCGGACTCCGTTCATCAGGTCCAGTGCGCCATCGTCACCGTCAGCGACACCCGGACCGTTGGCGACGACCGTAGCGGGCCGGTTCTGCACCAAGGGCTCGTCGCTGCTGGGCATTCCGTCGTCAGCACCGTCATCGTGGCGGATGAGCGCGAAGCGATCCGGGAGGCCGTGCTCGCGGCGACCAAACGCTCCGAGGTTGGAGCCGTGCTCGTCACGGGCGGCACCGGGATCGCCGCACGCGATGTGACGATCGAGAGCCTTGATGGCGCATGGGAGAAAGAGCTTCCGGGGTTTGGTGAGATTTTTCGGGCGCTCAGCTTTGCCGAGATCGGCGCCGCCGCGTTTCTCAGCCGCGCCACAGCCGGGGTCATCGCGACCACCTTCGTTGCCGTCCTCCCGGGGTCGCCGGGTGCCTGCAAGCTCGCGCTCGAACGGTTGATTCTTCCGGAGATCGGCCACGTCGTCGGCCTCCTCGGAAAGACGGCGAGCGCGTGACCGTTCGCGTGCTCTTCTTCGCCTATCTCCGCGAACGCTGCGGCGTCCGCGAAGCCGCCATCGATCTTCCGGAAGGCGCGACGGTCAGCGATCTCTGGAGCCGACTCCTGAGTCGCTTCGACAAGCTGCCGGCCGAGCCGCCGCGCTTCGCCGTGAACCGGCTCTACGTTGACAAGGCCCATCCCCTCCACGACAATGACGAGCTCGCGCTGATCCCACCTGTAAGTGGCGGATAACACTAGTGAAATCGGCTTATAAGGTCACCGAGATCTCGATCGATACGGAGGCGTTACTGGCTTTCGTCGGTGACCCGGCCGCTGGTGGCGCCACCCTCTTCGTCGGCACGACCCGGAACGAAAACGAGGGTCGCGTCGTCGAACGGCTCGAATACGAGGCGTACGAAGCGATGGCCGTCGAGGAGATGCGTCGCATCGGCGACGAGATCGCGCACCGCTGGGGCATAGTTGCGGTATCCATGGTCCACAGGGTAGGGGTCGTCCCGGTGGGGCAGGTGAGTGTCGCCGTTGCAGTTTCTGCGGCGCATCGTGAGGAAGCGTTCGCGGCGTGTCGCTTCGGTATCGACACCCTCAAGGCGACGGTTCCGATCTGGAAGAAGGAATATTACGAGGGCGGCGAACATTGGGTCGGACCGTGCCATGCGCACGGGGCGGCTGGACGAGGGTGAGATGAACATTCGGAAAGCGGTTCACGCGGGGTATTGCTGGGGCGTAGAGCGAGCCCTCGACATCGTCACGGACACGGCGGCGGCGCATCCCGGCGAGACCGTCCGTACGCTCGGGCCCATCATTCACAACCCCCACGTCGTGCAGTCGCTCGAGGAAAAGGGCGTCCAAGCGGTGAACGGGCTCCAGGAGCTCTCGACCGGCGACACGGTGATCATCCGAACCCACGGCGTTCCTCCCGAAACCTACGAACAAGCGAAAGCCCAGGGTTTGAACGTCGTCGATGCCACCTGTCCGCTCGTCACACTCGTCCAGAACAAAGCGAAGCAACTCGTGCAGGAAGGCTACCACCTCGTCATCTTCGGCAACCCGAACCATCCCGAAGTCATCGGTACGATCGGGCACGCGGGTGGCAAAGCGACCGTCATTCAGAGTCCGTCGGACGTCGCGAACGCTTCCTTCCCGAAGCGCGTCGGCGTCGTCGTGCAGACGACCCAGGAGATCGAGCTGCTGGCGTCGTTCCTCGCCGCGCTCGCGCCGCGCTGCAAAGAGCTCAAGATTTTCAATACGATCTGCAACCCGACGATCGAGCGCCAAGAGGCCGCTCGTGAGCTCGCGCGCGAGGTCGAGGTAGTGATCGTCGTCGGCGGCAAGAACAGCTCGAACACGCGTCACCTCGCCGAGGTCTGTCGCGAGGAAGGCGCGGTCGCGCATCACATTGAGGACGCGGACGAGCTCGATCCGACCTGGGTGAAGGGCCGCACCAACGTCGGTGTCACGGCCGGAGCGTCCACACCCGGGTGGCTGATGGATCAGGTCATCGAACGAATCCAATCGATCGGCGAAGCCGCCTAGGCCGACTCCATCGACTCTCCTTTCGCCAATTGTCGGAAGCTGCGTTGACCGTTTTTGACCCTGCGTGATAACTTCGCCGACTGCCATCATGTCTCGCTCCGTCCGCGTCGCCCTGATCATCGCGGGGATGCTGCTCGCTGCCGGATGCGGACCGATCCGGCGGACGCTGCCGGCGCCTCCAGGTGACCTTCAATGGAACCCGCAGCAGGGGATGCTGCCGGGACGCGCGGCTCCCATCGATCCGAAGGTCGCCGCCATGGGCGACTTCATCACGGGCGAGGTCGCGCTCAACGACGGTAACTACGACGTCGGCCTGAAGGCGTTTCGCTCCGCCGTCGCCCACGATCCAGAGAGCCCACTGCTGCGGCAGCGGCTCGCGATGCTCCTGGTGCGGAAGGGGTTGCTCGGGGAAGCGCTCGAGCATTGCGAGAAAGTCGTCGCGCTCGAGCCGCGGAATACCGAGGCCCATCTCCTGCTCGCCGGCATCCTCTCGGCATTGAACCGGCCGGAAGACGCGGTTGCCGAGTACAAGCGGGTCATCGATCTCGAGCCCGCCAATCAGGAGGCATATCTCTATCTCGGGGCGCTCTACGGGAAGCAGGGCAAGTACGATCAGGCCGTCGCCACCCTGACGAAGCTGATCGAGCTGAGCCCCCGCTCGGTGCTCGGCTACTACTATCTCGGGCGCGTCCACACCTCGGCCGGGCAGCTCGATCGCGCGGAGCACTACTTCCGCGAAGCCCTCGCCCGCAATCCTCAGTCCGAGCTGATCTTGATGGACCTGGCGACGCTCCAAGAGCTTCGCAAGGATTACCCGAAAGCCATCGAGCTCTATCAGCAGATCCTGGCGCAAAATCCGAACAGCGCGCTGGTCCGGAAGCGACTCGGCGGCCTCTACATCGGCCAGAAGAAGCTCGACGAGGCCCTGCTGCAGTACCACGCGCTCGAAAAGATCGAGAACGACGCCGAAGAAACCCGCATCAAGATCGCCCTCATCTATTTCGAGAAGGGTGAGTACGATCGCGCGGCAACCGAGCTCAATCTCGTGCTCGCCGCCGAGCCGGAGAATCAGCGCGTGCGCTACTACCTCGGCTCGGTCTACGCGCAGACCCAAGAATTCGGGAAGGCCGTCGAGCAGCTGTCGCGGATCGAGTCGACCTCCGAGTACTACGTCGATGCTCGGATTCAGCTGGCGTCGATCTATCAGCGGCAAGAGAAGACCTCCGCCGCGATTCGCGAGATCCAGGAGGCGCTCGAGGTCAAAGGCAAGAACGCCGAGCTGCTCGCGTATCTCGCGGCCCTGTACCGCGAGGAGAAGCAATACCCGAAAGCGATTGCGGTGCTCGAGGATGCGGTCAAGCTCGAGCCCGAGAACGACCAGCATCTTTTCTCGCTTGGCGCGACGTACGACGACGCGAAAAACAAGCCGAAGGCGATCGAGATGATGCAGCGGGCGATCACGATCAATCCGCAGAACGCCGCCGCGTTGAACTACCTCGGCTACACGTATGCCGAGCTCGGCGAGCGTCTCGACGAGGCCGAGAAGCTCGTACGGCGTGCGCTTGCGATCGAGCCCGACGACGGCTTCTACATCGACTCGCTCGGCTGGGTGTACTTCATGCGCGGTGACTATCCGCAAGCCGTCGAGCAACTCGAGCGCGCCATCGAGCACGCCGGAGACGATCCGACGGTCACCGAGCATCTCGGTGATGCGTACGAGAAATCCGGCAAGACTCGTGAAGCGATCCGCGTCTACGAGGAAGCCCTCACGAGAGCCAAAGAACCCGACCAGATCGACCGCCTGAAAGGGAAGTTGCGGGCGCTCGGTGCGGGTACGCGCGCGGGTGCGACCGAGTCGTAGGGAATCTTTGCGCAGACCGCTTGCGCAGAGATTTCCCGCAGGCCGCGCGCGGCTCTGGGTGGTCGTGGCCGGGTGCGCCCTCGCGACCGCCTGCCAGCCCGGAAAGCTGCAGCCCTTACGACCGCATTGGCCGACGACCGTACCGTCGGCCGAGCGTTTGCTCGGTGCGCTCGCCGAACGACGAACGGCCGTGCGTTCGCTGCGGGGATTCGCGCAGATCGCGTACGAGTCGGGTGACGACAACATCGGGGCACGACACGCCGTCCTCGTGCGACGTCCCGATCATTTCCGTCTCGAGGTATTGTCCCCGCTCGGCGCGCTCGCCGTGATCGCGAGCGACGCGAAGGAGCTCGTGGTCTACGCGCGGCGCGAGGCAAAAATCTATCGCGGGCCGGCCAGCGCCGGGAGCGTCGGGGCGTACACCCAAGTGCCGGTCGAGGTGGCCGACGTGACGAGCATCCTGCTCGGGACGCCGCCCGAGCGCGAAGCGACCGGACCAGCGACGGTGAGTCGCGACGAGGAAGCGCAAGCCTTCAAGGTCACGCTGCCCGTTGCGCTCGGCCGACATCTGATCTGGTTCGATCCGGAAACCCTTGCCCCGGTCGCGAGCGAGACGCCGCTTCCCGACGGGCGTCGCTTGCGGGTCGCGTTCGGTGAATACCGCGACATCGGCACGCTCCGCTTCCCGCATGCGATCGACATGCGGGCCGAGCCGGGTGACCGGGTCGTCCGAGTGCGGTATGCGTCGCCCTCGCTCAACAGCGAGATCAACGACACGCTCTTCACGTTCCCCCCGCGCGAAGGACTTCAGGAGCTGCAGATCGAGCAGTATGCGGTCGGAGGTGGAGGATGAGGAAGGTCCATGCGCTCGGATTGTGCGTGGTGATGGCGGTCGTCGTGGCAGGTGCCGGCTGCCGTCGCGGTGGTGAGGATCGGCTGCGGCAGCGCGATCGCATGGTCACGGCGATCATCAGCGATCCAAAGACCTTCAACCCGCTGATCTCCGTCGACTCGGCCTCGTCCGAGGCGCTCGAGGAGCTCTTCGACGGCCTCGTGCGCATGAATCCGAAGACCACCCTCATCGAGCCCCAGCTCGCGAAATCCTGGGAGCACGACGAAGCGGGAACGACGTGGACCTTCCATCTCCGTGACGACGTCACCTGGCACGACGGGACGCCGTTCACGGCCGACGACGTCGCCTTCACGATCCAGGCGATCTTCGATGCCAAGGTTCCGAACAGCTCGAAGCACGTGCTGACGGTCGGTGGGCAGCCGATCCGCGCGGAAGTCGTCGATCCGCACACCGTCAAGTTGATCCTCGCGGAGCCGTTCGCGCCGCTGCTGAACAGCATCGGTTTCGGCATCCTCCCCAAGCACATTCTCGGTCCGGCACTCGCCGACGGCACGTTCACGCAGATGTGGGGCATCGACACCGCGCCCGAGAAGATCATCGGCACCGGCCCCTATCGACTCGCCCGCTACGTTCCGGCGCAGCTCCTGCAGTACACCCGCAACCCCACGTACTGGATGCACGACGAGAGCGGGGGTGCCTTGCCGCGGCTCGCCGAGCGCACCACGTTGATCGTGCCGGACCAGAACACGATCTACCTCAAGTTCCTCGACCGGCAGTTGCACGTGTACTCGCCGCGCCCCGAAGAGGTCGACGACATCCGCAAGCGTGCGGCCGAGCTCGACGTCGAGCTCCAGAAGATCGGGCTCGATACCGGCATGTTGTTCGTGAGCTTCAACCGTAACCCGGCGCACTACGTGAAAGACGAGCAGCGCGATCCGCGCCTCGATTGGTTCACCGACCCGAAGTTCCTGCAGGCGGTGTCACACAGCATCGACACCAAGAGCATGATCCAGAACACCTACTTCGGGTACGGCGCGGCGGCAGTGTCCTCGATCTCGCCCGAGAACACGGTCTTCTACAATCCGAATCTCCAACCGTACGGATACGATCTCGAGGCGGCGCGTGGGCTGCTCGACGAGGCCGGGTATCGTGACCGCGACGGTGACGGCATTCGTGAGGACGCCAAGGGCCACGTCATCGAGTTCGAGCTCTCGACCAATGCCGGGAACCAGGTGCGCGAGCGCCTCTGTTCCATCCTCAAGGAGGACTGGACGAAGCTCGGCTTCAAGGTGAACTACCGACCGCTCGACTTCGCGACACTCGTCGAGAAGCTTTCGACGAATTTCGAATGGGACACGATGGTCATGGGGTTCACGGGCGGCATCGAGCCGCACAACGGCTCCAATCTGCTGCGCTCGTCCGGCAATCTGCATCTTTGGCAGCCCAACCAAGAGAAGCCGGCAACGCCCTGGGAAGCGGAGATCGACCGTGAGCTCGATCTCGGTGCTCGCGAGCTCGATCAAGAGAAGCGTAAGACGCACTACTGGCGCATCCAGGAGATCCTCCATCGCGAGCTGCCGATGGTTCAGCTCGTCCGCCAGGAACGCTTCATCGCGGCGAAGACCTACCTGACCGATTTCACGCCGACCGTCTGGGGGCTGTACCAACCCGAGCGGATCGCGATTCGTCCCTGAGCGATGCTGCGGTTCGTGGCACGCCGGCTGGCGCAGATGGTCCCCCTGCTGATCGGGATCACCTTCTTGTCGTTCGTCGTGGTCGATCTGGCGCCTGGCGATTTCTTCGACACCCTCAGCATGAATCCTTCGATCTCGCCGGAGATGGTGCGGGAGATGAAGGCCGAGTTCGGGTACGGGCAGCCGCTGCCGGTGCGCTACGGACGCTGGCTCTGGCGCGCCGTCCACCTCGACCTCGGGATGTCGATCGCGTATCGAGTCGGCGTGCTCGAGCTGATCGAGAGCCGCGCGCTCAACACCGTCATCCTCGCGGTGGCGAGCATGGTGTTCACCTGGGCGTTGGCGATTCCGATCGGCATCATCGTGGCCCTTCGGCGCGGTACGCTCGTGGACCGGACGCTGTCGTTCGCGGCGTTCTTCGGCATGTCGGTGCCGAGCTTCTTCCTCGCGTTCTTGCTGATGTACGTGGCGCTCGAAACGGGTTGGTTCCCGGTCGGCGGAACGACGTCGCTCGATTATCCGATTCTGTCGCCGCTCGAGCAGCTCGGTGATCGCCTGGCGCATCTCGTCTTGCCGGTGATCGTGCTCGGAACCGGCGGCATGGCGAGCCTCATGCGGCTGATGCGCAGCCAGTTGCTCGAGATCCAGAGCGCCGACTTCGTCCGGACGGCGCGTGCCAAGGGCGTGCCCGAGTGGCTCGTCGTGTCGAAGCACATCCTGCGGAACGCCTTGAACCCGTTCGTGACCCTCGCCGGCTACGAGCTCGGGACGCTCCTCGGCGGCGCGGCCCTCGTCGAGGCCGTGATGAACTTGCAGGGCCTCGGGACCTTGATGCTCGATGCCGTTCGGTCGCTCGACCTGTATCTGGTCATGGGCTCGGTGTTGATGGGATCGATTCTGCTACTGGTCGGGAATCTCCTGGCCGACATCGCGCTCACGATGGTCGATCCGCGGATCGACTTCTCACGACTCCAGGCGGCGCGCTGATCGATGGCTCGTCGCGCGCCCATGAGCTGGCCGGTCAGGATGAGCGTCGCGGTGCTGTCGGTGCTCTATATGAGCGCGCTCTTCGCACCCTTCTTCGCTCCCTACGACTACGCCGAGCAGAATCGAGGATTTCCCAACTGTCCCCCGTCCCCGCTGCGCGTGAATTCGCCGACGCTCTGGGTGTCGGAAGGGGTGCTCTACACGCATCCTTTCGTGCTGGCGGCGGGGACCGGCCGTCACTACTCGCCGAGTGAGGAGGTCGTTCCGCTCGCATTTTTCACGCGCGGCAGTCTGCTGACGACGCGGGACTCAGCGGCGCGCGTCTTCCTGCTCGGAACCGACGGTCTCGGCCGCGACCTCTTCTCGCGCATCGTCTACGGCGGTCGGATCAGCCTCACGGTCGGCATTCTCGGGGTCGCCATCAGTTTCGCGATCGGTCTCACGGTCGGTGCGGTGGCGGGCTACGTCGGCGGCCGTTTCGACAATGCGGTGATGCGCGCCACCGAAGTCTTGATGTCGTTGCCGTCGTTCTACTTTCTGTTGGCACTGGCCGCGGTCATCCCGCCGTCGCTCAGCTCGGCGCAGACGTTCTTGATGATCGTCGTCATCATGAGCTTCATACGGTGGGCCGGCTTCGCCCGCATCATTCGCGGAATGGTGTGCTCGATCCGCGAGCTCGATTACGTGCAGAGCGCCCGGGCGCTCGGCGCAGGCCGAACGCGCATCATCGTCCGCCACGTGATCCCGGCGACGTTCGGCTACACGATCGTCGCGGCGACCCTCAGCATCCCGGGCTTCATTCTCGGCGAGAGCGCGCTGTCGCTGCTCGGTCTCGGCATTCAGGAGCCCGATGCCAGCTGGGGTAACCTGCTCGCCGATGCCCAGAACGTGCAGAGCATCGCGCAATTTCCCTGGATTCTGACGCCGGGCGTGTTCATCTTCCTGACGATCATGTCCTTCAACTTCCTCGGGGATTACCTGCGCGACATTCTCGATCCCAAGAGTGCGGGGGTCGCCGGATGACCAACTCCGACGCGCCGCTCCTCGACGTCCGGGATCTGCACACGTATTTCGAGACCGACGAAGGGAGCGGCCGTGCCGTCGACGGGGTGAGCTTCACGGTCGCGGCTGGCCAGACGCTCGGCATCCTCGGCGAGTCGGGGTGCGGCAAGAGCGTGACCGCGCTCTCCATCCTCCGCCTGGTCGCTCCGCCGGGCCGTATCGTGTCGGGTGAGATTCGCTACCGGGGTGAGGATCTTCTTCGCCGTTCCGAGCGGGCGATGCGGGAGATCCGTGGCGGCGAGATCGCCATGATCTTTCAAGAGCCGATGACCTCCCTCAACCCCGTCTTCACGGTGGGGAACCAGATTGGGGAAGCCGTGCGACTGCACCAGCACCTCGATCGCGCCGCGACGCGGGAGCGCGTCGTCGCGGCTCTTCGCCGAGTCGAGATTCCGGAGCCGGAGCGGCGTGCCAAGAGCTATCCGCACGAGCTTTCCGGCGGCATGCGGCAGCGGGCGATGATCGCCATGGCGCTGGCCTGTGAGCCGAGCCTGTTGATCGCCGATGAGCCGACGACGGCGCTCGACGTGACCATCCAGGCGCAGATTCTCGATCTCTTGCGCGGACTCCGAGACTCGCTCGGCATGGCCATGATGCTGATCACGCACGACCTCGGCATCGTCGCCGAGCAGGCGGATCAGGTCGCCGTCATGTACGCCGGACGCATCGTCGAGCGGGCGTCGGCGATCGATGTCTTCGAGCGTCCGCTGCACCCGTATACGGTTGCGCTGATGAAGGCGTCAGGTCAGCGGCACGGTGGGCGGCAACATCGCCTCGAAGCATTGCCTGGTACGGTGCCGAGCCTCTTCCGCCGTCCGAGTGGCTGTCGGTTCCGCGATCGCTGTCCGCGCGCCGTGGCGGAATGTGCCGACGTCGATCCCATTCTGGAAGAGAAGGCGCCGGCGCATGACGTCGCCTGCATCCGCGTATGACCGAACCCGGCGCCCTCCTCGTCGAAGCACGCGGGCTCCGGAAGGAGTACCCGGTCGCGTCCGGATTCTTCGGACGCCGCAAGCTCGTGGTGCGAGCGGTCGACGGGGTCGATCTCGATATCCGCGCCGGGGAAACCCTGGGCGTCGTCGGCGAGTCGGGGTGCGGCAAGTCGACGCTCGGACGGTGTCTGCTCCGGCTGATCGAGCCGACCGCCGGTACCGTACGCTTCGACGGCCAGGACGTGTTGGCGCTCGGCTCCGCCGATCTCCGCCGGATGCGGCGCTCGATGCAGATCATCTTTCAGGATCCCTACGCCTCGCTGAATCCTCGCATGCGGGTTGGTGCGATCGTCGCCGAAGGTCTCGAGGTCCACGGGCTCGCCAGCGGGAGCGAAAAGCGCCGTCGCGTCGAGGCGCTGCTCGGGCAGGTGGGTCTCGCCGCAGAGCACTACGATCGCTACCCGCACGAGTTCAGCGGTGGGCAACGACAACGCATCGGCATCGCCCGTGCGCTCGCGGTCGGACCGCGCTTCATCGTCGCCGACGAGCCGGTGTCGGCGCTCGATCTCTCGATTCAGGCCCAGGTGCTGAATCTCATGAGCGACCTCCAGGAGCAGATGGGTCTCGCCTATCTCTTCATCTCGCACGATCTCCGGGTGGTCGAGCACATCAGCCATCGCGTCGCGGTCATGTACCTCGGGAAGGTCGTCGAGCAGGCGCCACGCGAGTCGCTGTACGCGAATCCGCGACATCCCTACACCCGGGCCTTGCTCTCAGCGGTTCCCGTTCCCGACCCGCGTCGCCGGGCAACTCGGACGCCGCTGCTCGGGGACGTGCCGAGCCCGCTCAATCCGCCGAGTGGCTGTGCGTTTCATCCGCGGTGCCCATACGCCGAGGCTCGCTGCCGGACGGACACGCCGCCCTTGATCAGCGGTGCCGGTGGTCACGCGGTGGCATGTCACGTCTTTCCCGCACCGACGGAATGATTTAGGTAGGTCGACGTGACGGAGCGATGGCAGCAGCGGAGGGGAATGCCTCCGCGGCCGGCAGCACCAAAGCCCATCCCGGCACGGGCACCCGAGGCCGGCATCATCGGCTGGCGCGAAATCCGCACCGTGCTCGACCAGGGCACGCAGGTGAACGGCAAGCTCAGCTTCACCGCCCCGACGCGCATCGAAGGTCGCCTCCGCGGCGAGGTGCGCGCGAGCGATCTCCTCGAGATCGCGGCGTGTGGTGTCGTGCACGGCTCGATCTGGGCCAAGACGTTGATCGTCGCCGGTGAAGTACGTGGGCAGGTGCTCGGCGCCGATCGCGTCGAGATTCTAGAAGGCGGCCGGGTGCACGGCCTCATCGAGACGCGCGCGCTGGTCGTGGTCGAAGGCGCGATCTTCGAAGGCGATCTCCGCATGAACCGCGAAGACGCCGCCGCCGAGCTCGACCAACCCGCCCGCGGCTGACGACACGCGCCGAAGCGCGCGCCGCGCCAACCGGGGCTGAGGACGGCCATCGGAGACGCGCGCAAAGCGCGCGTCGCACGGGGCCGAAATCGACGAGAAACGCGGATTGACTCCGCGCTTCTCGGGCCATCGGAGCATTGGGCGCGAAGCGCCCAAGCGCACGGGGCCGAAATCTATTAATTCGCGGTTTTGGTCGTCCGCTTCGAGGTATCTTCCTCGATACGGGCTGCCTTACCGGAGAGCTCGCGCAGGTAGTACAGCTTGGCGCGCCGCACCTTGCCGTACGAAACCACCTCGATCTTGTCGACGCGGGGAGAATGCAGCGGGAAGGTCCGCTCGACGCCGACGCCGTAGGACGTCTTTCGCACCGTGAAGGTCTCGCGCACGCTGCCACCGCTCCGGCGGATGCAGACGCCCTCGAAGAGCTGGATGCGCTCTTTGTCGCCTTCGACGATCCGGACGTGAATCCGGAGGGCGTCGCCGGCACGAAACGCGGGCTGCGAGTCCTTCAACTGCTGCTGCTCGATGCTGTCGATGATGTTGCTCATTGGTGAGCCTCCTGTAGGTCTTCCTGCCGTCCGCACATCCGATCGAGGATGATGGCGGCGGCGCTGCGTACGGAAAGGTGGTTGTAGTCTCCGGTGCCCAAGATGGCCGGAAGTTGGTGGTCGGCGCGGGTCATGACGTCTTCGGTGAGCCCCCAGCCGGTGCCGAACAGTACGAGCATCGGGCGGGTGGTTTCGGCGATCAGGGTCCGCAGTCCGGCATACGAGATGGTCGGAGTCTGGGTGCGAGCCGACGTGACGAGCAGCATCGGCGTCGATCCCGAGTCGCGCTCGACGTCGACGATCGTCTGTTCGAGATCGTTCGTGAGGCCGACCAGCGCCAGCGCGTCTTTGCGCGTGACGTTGTAGGTGGAGCCCCAGCCCGAACCCCAGTGCGCGAGAATGCGAGCCGACAGCTCCCGCAGCGCCTGCACCGGCGTCACGACGTAGAATCGCCGCACGCCGAACGTACAGGCGCTCCGAGCGATGTCGTGGATGTCGAGATGGGTCACGGCCGTCGTCACGACGTGCCCGTTCTTGTCGTAGACCGGGAAGTGCAGCAGGGCCAAATAGAGCGGCGCCATGTCACTGCTCCCTCGGCGCGCTGCGCGCGAGGAGGTCGGGTCGCGTCCTGCTGGTGACGTCGCGCGATGCGGCGGCGCGCCATGCGGCGATCGCGGCGTGATCGCCCGAGAGCAACACCTGGGGGACCGTCCGATCGCGGAAGACTTCCGGACGCGTGTACTGCGGGTACTCGAGCTGGTCGTCGACGAACGACTCGGTCGAGGCGGATTCGAGATTGCCGAGGACACCGGGGATCTGGCGCACGACGGCATCGATCACGACGAGGGCCGCCGGCTCGCCTCCCGACAGGACGTAGTCGCCGATCGAGAGCTCCTCGTCGACGAAATCCCGTACGCGCTCGTCGACGCCTTCGTAGCGGCCACAGACCAGCACGAGGTCTTCGACCTGCGAGAGCGTCATGACCTTGCGGTGGTCGAGCACGCGTCCGCGCGGCGACAGGAGAATGCGGTGCGCCCGTGGCGCAACCGTCGCAACCGCTTCCAGCGCATCGACGATGGGGGCGATCTTCATCACCATGCCGTGGCCGCCACCGTATGGCGTGTCGTCGGTCGTCCGGTGACGGTCGTTCGTGTACTCGCGCAAGTCGACGAGCGACACCTGCAGCAATCCGGCGTCACGCGCGCGCTTCGGAATGCCGACCGCAAGGGGCGACGCGAAGAGCTCGGGGAAGATCGTGACGATGTGGACACGCATGGCTCAGTTGTCCAACAGCCCAGGGATCGCGTCGATGATCACCTGCTTGCCGGCGACGTCGATGCTGCGGACGACGTCGGCGATCATCGGGATCAGGTACTCGCGGGCCCCGTCGTGGACGACCAGGACTTCGCTCGCGCCGTTCGAGAAGGATCGCTCGATCGTGCCGAGGCGTTCGCCCGTATCAGTCACGACGTCGAGTCCCTCGAGCTGGTAGACGTAGAACTCGCCGGGCTCCGGCGCGGGGAGGTCGTTCTCGTCGACCGCCAACACGTGACCGACGAACGGCGTTGCCGCCTCGATGCTCAGGATTTCCCTGATGCCCAACAACGCGAGGCTCCCATGCGACCGCGCGACTTCCAGTGTGATGGCGCGGGCGACGGAGGAATCTACGGTGCCGTCGGCAGCTGGGCGGGCCGTCAGATAAACCGGCCGACCCGTCGGGGGCAGGCTAGAAGCCCGGTCGTACGGACGAAAGCGAAGCAGGCCGCGGACGCCGTGCGTCCCGACGATTTCGCCGAGCGCGACCAGCCGGCCCGGCAAAGATGTGTGCGTGTCCTGCGTCATGCTTCATGGGGTTCGTGCGACTCGGCGTCATGCGGTGTCGCCTACTTGTCCTCGATGATCTCCAAAACCACCTTGCGGTTGGTGCGTGATGCAGCGGCGTTCAGAATGGTGCGGATGGATTTTGCGGTGCGGCCCTGTTTGCCGATGATGCGCCCGAGGTCTTCGCGTGCGACCTTGAGCTCGAGGACGGACGCGGTGTCACCTTGCGTCTCTTTCACCTCGACGG
The DNA here is from genome assembly GCA_039917665.1 of Binatia bacterium. GTDB lineage: Bacteria > Desulfobacterota > Binatia > UTPRO1 > UTPRO1 > UTPRO1. The sequence continues at coordinate 1,927 of JBDSJB010000500.1, read as the reverse complement.
CGTCCGGATTGTTGACGAGGTACCGGGCCAGGTACTGCACCAGTTCCTTCATGTCGTCTCCCCAGGAGCAATTCCCGCCCGCTTGATCAGCTGGGCGACCGTCTGCGACGGAAGGGCCCCACGCCGAATCCAGTCATGGAGTTTTTCTTTTTTGAAGTCAACGACGGGAGGGTTGGGAATGGGATCGTACGTGCCCACTTGGTCGATCGTACGACCGCCGCGGGGCGCGCGCTTGTCGGCGACCACGATGCGATAGAAAGCGTGCTTCTTGGTCCCGCGTCGGGCGAGTCGGATGACGACGCTCATGGTGTTTCCTTTCGTGTCCGGCTTAGCCGGGAAGCATGTTCGTGAAGCGGTTCAGCCCACCGGGGCCCATTTTCGTGAACTTTTTCATCATCTTCTTAGTCTGCGCGTATTGTTTTAGAAAACGATTCACTTCGGAGACATTCGTGCCGCTGCCGAGGGCGATGCGTTTCTTGCGGCTGCCGTTGATGATGCCGTCGTTGCGGCGCTCTTCCTTCGTCATCGAGTTGATGATGGCTTCGATGCGCTTGAGCTCCGAGTCCGCGACCCCCGGATCCACCTTGCCGGCCAGCTTCTTCATGCCGGGGATCATCCCGAGCAGGTCGCCCATCGAGCCGAGCTTCTTCACCATCTGAAGCTGATCCCGAAAGTCCTCCAGCGTGAACTCGTTCTTGCGAAGCTTCTTCTCGAGCTGCTCGGCCTGCTTATGATCGTACGCCTTCTCGACCTTTTCGATGAGGGAGAGGACGTCGCCCTGGCCGAGGATGCGCGAGGCCATCCGGTCGGGGTGGAAGGGCTCGAGCGCTTCGGGTTTCTCGCCCGTACCGACGAAGAAGATCGGTGCGCCGGTGACGGCGCGGATCGAGAGGGCTGCACCACCGCGCGCGTCGCCGTCGAGCTTGGTGAGGATCACGCCGTCGATCGCGAGCTGATCGTGAAAGCCCTGCGCGACGTTGACCGCGTCTTGACCGGTCATCGCGTCGGCGACGAGGAAAATGTACTTCGGGTTGACCGCCGCCTTGATGTCGACCAGCTCCCCCATGAGGGCTTCGTCGATGTGCAAGCGGCCAGCGGTGTCGACGATGACGGTGTCGTGTCCGGCCGTGCGCGCGGCCGTCACACCCGCCTTGGCGAGATCGACTGGCTTCGCGTCGGTGGTGGACGGGTGCACGGGCAAGCCGAGCTGATTGCCGAGCGCCGTCAGCTGTTCGATCGCCGCGGGACGGTAGACGTCGACGGGAACGAGGTAGGGTCGGCGGCCACGTTCGAGCTTGAGGTAGCGCGCGAGCTTGGCGGCGCTCGTCGTTTTGCCGGAGCCCTGCAGACCGACCAGCATGATCGTGACCGGCGGTGGGACGCCGAGGTCGATGACCGCGGCCTGCTCACCCATCGTCTTGATCAGCTCGAGATGGATGAACTTCAGCAGGTGCTGCTCGGGCGTCAGGCTCCGCAGCACCTCTTGGCCGAGCGCCTGCTCGCGAATCGCCTCGATGAACTGCTGGACGACGGGCAAGGCGACGTCGGCCTCGAGCAAGGCCATACGGACCTCACGGAGCGCCTCGGTCATATGGCTTTCCGTGATTCGGCCGTGGCCGCGCAGACGCTTGAAGACCTGCTCGAGCTTGTCGCCTAGGTTGTCGAACATAGAAGGAAAACGAAACGCGAGACCCTACAGGAGAGTGCGCAAAGAAGAAACCCCCCGGAGAACATGGTCTCCAGGGGGTTTGGGTACTCCAGGACGGACTTACCGGCGCTTGGGGCGCCAGTTACATCATTCCGCCCATACCGCCCATGCCGCCCATGCCCGGAGGCGGGCCACCGGCACCGGCGCCCTTCTCATCAGGCTTTTCGGCAACAGTCGCTTCGGTCGTGAGCAGGAGCCCTGCCACCGAAGCAGCATTCA
>JBDSJB010000499.1:0-2500 GCA_039917665.1 Binatia bacterium | reverse complement strand
CGCGCCAGATCGACGGTGTGATGCCGTTCCCGAACCTCGGCAGTGCCGAGGAGATGGCGGCCAATCTCGGGATCGCGAGCCTGCGCTTCGCGTCGACGGTGCACATGGGCGGCGCGGCGCCCGTCGCATCCCTGCAGCAAGCGGCGGCGGCCGTCGTGGCCGGCATCGCCGAGTACGTGCTGCTGCCGGCGGGCTGGAACGGCTACTCGGGCCGACGCGCCCGCGAAACCGTGGCGATGGACGTGTCGTCACTGCCGGGCGGCGCGATCGCGCGCGACTATTACATGCCCTACGGCCTGACGGCGCCGCCGCAATGGTACGCGCTGATCGCGCGCCGGCACATGCACGAGTACGGCACGACGCCCGAGCAGCTCGGTGCCATCGCGGTCGCGATGCGGAAGCACGCGCAGCTGAATCCGGGCGCGGTGATGCGCGACAAGCCGCTCACGCTCGACGCCTATCTCGCGTCGCCGATGATCACGGACCCGTATCGGCTCTTCGACTGCTGTCTCGAGACCGACGGCGCGGCGGCGGTGGTCGTGACCACGGCCGAGCGCGCGCGCGATCTCCGCCGCCGTCCCGTCCATGTGATGGGCGTCGCGGCCGCGCAACCGTATCCCGCCGACGAGATCACCAACCGCGCCGATCTCTTCGAGACCGGGCTGACGATCGCCGCGCCGCGCGCGTTCCAGATGGCGGAGGTCACGCCCGCGGACGTCGACTTCGCGGAGATCTACGACTGCTTCACGTTCGAGGTGCTGCAGCAGCTCGAAGAGACCGGCTTTTGCGGCCGCGGCGAGGGCGGGTCGTTCGTCGAGAACGGCGCGATCGAGCTCGGTGGCGCGTTGCCGGTCAACACCCATGGCGGTCTGCTCTCGGACGCCCACGTGCTCGGTATGAGTCACATCGTCGAAGCGGTGCGACAGCTGCGCGGCGACGCTGGCGAGCGTCAGGTCGCGGACGCGGAGATCGGAGTCGTGACGGGCTGGGGCGATTTCGGCGACGGCAGCATCGCCATCCTGCGGCGCTGAGGAGGACGATCACGATGAGCGACGCATCCGCCAAGAGTGCCGCAGGCACACCGCCGACCACCCCGCGACCGCTTCCGGCCATGCAGGGCCTGACGCAGCAGTTCTACGACTGGTGCCGTCAGGGCGAGCTGCGCTTCCAACGCTGCGACACCTGCCACGCCTGGCGCCACGTGCCGCGCGAGATCTGCGCGCGATGCGGCGCCGCCGTCTGGTCGTGGCAGCGCTCGAGCGGGCGCGGCCGGGTGTTCACGTGGACGGTGGCCGTGCGTCCGATGCATCCCGGCTTTGCGGGCGACGCGCCGTATGCGCCGGTCGTGGTCGAGATGGAGGAGGGCGTACGCGTCGTCAGTCAGCTCGTCGACTGCGCCCCCGCTGCGCTCGCGATCGACATGCCCGTCACGGTCGTCTTCGACGCGGTCACGCCGGAAATCACGCTGCCGCGCTTCAAACGCGCATGACGGCGGCGGCGCGGACCAGCAAGCCCGCGCCGCGTTCGCATCGTCAGGGCGCGGGCGTCACCGTGGCGAGCGGTGCGCGCGCGGCGGCCTTGGCGGCTTCCACCGCGCTGCCCGCGGCTGCTTTGGCTTTGGCCGCGGTCTCTGCCGCTTCGTTGGCGGCCGCGGCGCTCGCGGCCTTGGCCGCATCGGCGCCCTCCTTGGCAGCAGCGGCGGCGCGGTCGGCGGCGTCTTTCGAAAGCGCGGCAGCGTCCTTGGCCGCGTCCCGCATCTTGGCGCCGGCTGCGGCGGCAGCGTCGGCGGCCTTGTTCCCGGCCTCCGCGGTCGCGTCCTTCGCCTTCTGCATGGCGTCGTCGACCTTCTTCCCGGCTTCTTCCGCGCTGCGGTCGCGGTTGCAGCCGGCTCCTGCGACGGCCAATGCTACGACGGTGGCGATGGCGACCCTGCGTGCTGCCTGGTTGACCCGCATCGTGTCCTCCTGAGGTCGCTCGCGCGACGGTTGACGACGTTCGCTTCGGTCGAGCTCAGGCGCTACAGCCGGGAGACGATGGGGTCAAGGATGCCCCGATGTCTTGACTACTGCCCCGCGAGCGACCAGCGTCACGCTCGATTGCGACACACCCCCACACAAGGAGGACCGACGGATGGGTTTGCTGACGTTCATCAAAGAAGCGGGCGAAAAGCTCTTCGGAAAGCGCGAAGCGCACGCGGCCGCACCGGCGGCTCCCGCGAGCGCGGCGCCGGATCCAGGCGCTGCCAATCGCGCGGCGGCTGAGGCGATTCTCGGCTACATCAAGACGCAGAATCTCCCGACAGCCGGGCTCACCGTCACCTTCGACGGCGCGAGCGGCACGGTGAAGGTCGCCGGCAGCATTCCCGATCAAGAGTCCAAAGAGAAGGTCGTTCTCTGCTGCGGGAACGTCGAAGGCGTCGAGCACGTCGAAGAAGAGATCATCGTCGAGACCGTCGAGCCCGAAGCCGAGTTCTACACGGTGGTGAAGGGCGACAACCTCT
>JBDSJB010000498.1:0-7072 GCA_039917665.1 Binatia bacterium | reverse complement strand
CTCTTCGGCGCGTCGATCGTCTTGCCGGTCCACGTGCCTTTCTTCTTGTTCTTGCAGAAGTGCTCGCAGACGACGCGCGCGCTGCCGCAGCAATGGCTCGCCGGCTCGCACGCGGCCACGTCCGGCACGGCGCCCTTTGCGCAGCGACAGGTCATGGTGCGACAGTCTTCGGCTTTCTCGCAGGGCTCGCTGCACGCGGCTGAGGGTGCCGGCACGCTGGCAGCGCCGTCGGCGGGCGGCGGTGGTTGCTCACCTGTGGCGGCGCCCGGCGCGGCAGGCTCCGGCGTGAATCGTCCCGTCCACGTCTGATTGTTCACTTCGCAGAAGCGTGCGCACGCCACCTCGGCGCTCACGCAACAATGCGTCGTCTCGGTGTCGCAGGCGGCCACACCGGAGCCCGAGGCCTCGGCACACTCACAGGTGACCTTCGGGCACTCCGCGACGCGCGCGCACGGATGTGCGCACGGGGGATCGGCGGTCGTGTCCTTGAAGGCGCGTGCGGTTGCGGGGGTGAGGGCGAGGAGGATGACGAGAGCGAGGGATGAAAGCGGCAGGTGTGATGGCGTGGTCATGGCACCATCCACCACGGAGAGGCGTTGCATTCAATTCCGGCGGGGCGGCGCCGGCTGGGAGCCAGCCCCGCCCCCTCAGAACGACCGAGCTTACTCCGCCGTGTAGCGACCCATCGTCGACGTGCCGTACGGACCGACCGCCATGCCGTGGAAGCCGAAGAGGAAGGTCGTGATGTCGACGCCGTTGATCGTGGTGTCGCCGATCGGCACGTTGCCCTCGTCGCTGCCGACCTGGCAATTCGTGAGACGCACGAATCCGGAAGTGCTGGCGATGACCGAGGGCGGGATGACAACCGGCAGGTCGATGTCCGCGAGCGGATCGTTGTCGGCGATCTTTGCCGTGCTCGAGCATTGCAGGCAGACGTCGGGCAGCGAGACGAACGACTCGGTGTTGTCGTAGTACTGCGTGTTGCAGCAGACCGCCGCGCCGTTGGTGAGGGCCGCGGGAATCGGACCAATTTCGGAATCGGAGAACGGTCCGTTGCCCGCCGGGAACGCGACGCCGATGAAGAAGACCTCGGAATCCGTCAGGTCGGCCGGGTTGTAGGTGTTCAAGAACAAGCCGGCAGCGACCGGACCCGTCAGGAAGAAGTCCCCACCGGCCGGCAGGGTCTGGCCATCGGTGATGCCGATCGCGTTGTTGCCGAACGTCGAGTTGGTCGACGTGTTGGAGACGACCCAGCTGCCGACCAGGCTCGGCGTGCTGGCGACGGTCTCCGGATCGGCCGGCTCGCAGGTTTGACTCGTGCCGCCGGCGTCGAAGGCCGTCACGGTGACGAAGCCCTTCTCGCCCGAGAGATTGATCAAGGGACCCGTGTTGTTGTTCCCCTGGCCATTCTGGATCTGACCTTGGAGCGCCGTCGGATCGACGACGACCGTGTCACGCGGGGTCAAGCAGATGAACACGTCTGCCAGGTGATCGCAGCTCTCGGACCAAAATGACCAGTGCGAGGCGACGGCCCCGGAACCGTCGCCGCCGATGCGGCTCACGATCTCGAAGCTCACCTTACCTGGAGTGACGTCGAACGGCATGATCAACGCCACGGCGGGCTCTTGGATGTTGACCGTCCCCCCGAGGTCCTGCGCCTGGGCAGGAGCACTGACCCACACCAAGGCAGCCATTGCCGCCCAGAAACCAAACTTTCCGCGTTCCCTCATGATCGTTCCCCCTCTTACGCTTCGAAGCGTTGGTTAGGTCTGCCATCGGCCGGCGCGCCGGTCCTCTGGGAGAAATACGGAGGTCGCCGGAAAAAAGCGAGTCGTGGCGGTGTGCGGCCTCGCGACGCTCAGGCTTCACTCGGAACGGCGAACTGCGGGTGCGTGATGATCGAAGTCAGAAATGCGGCGCGGTCGGCGCGGGGGAGCGCGGTCGGATACTGCGCGTCCGAGCGGTGGAAGCGTTCGAGCCACGCCGACGACAACAGCGGATACCGACAAGGCGCCGCGAAGCCGGGCGCGATGGCGACGGTGGTCTCGTCCTTCAATCCGCACGCGAGGCCCTTGGCGACCCAGAAGCCGGCCGCCAGCAAGCCGGCGCGGACGCGGGTCGAGCTCGAATAGGTGATCACCTCCGCCGAGCGCGCGCGGCACGCCGCGAGGAGGCCGACAAATGCCGCAGGATCCCAGGCCTCGCGATGCGTGTTGGCCGAGAACAGATCGTAGAAGACGAGGTCGGGGGCCGGCGCTGCGCCGAGCGTGGCGAAGAAGTCCCCTCGGCGGAGGCTCCACGTGAGCCCGCCGTCGCCGCCCGAGTGCCAGACGCCATGCTCGGCCAGGGCATCGGGGGCGCCGTGGCGCAGATACGGAAAGCGTTCCTTGTGCGCGAGCGCGAGCCGCAGCGGATCGAGATCCGTGTCGAAGCTGACGATGTGGAGGGGGCGCACCGGGCCGGCGGCGGCCTGACGTTCCCAACACACGATGGCCGCGAGCGCGTTGGCGGCGGCGCCGAGGCCGACGTCCCAGATCACGAACGGGTCGGCACCGGGCACGCGCAGGCGACCGGCGAGGTCGGATTGCTCGACGTACAAGAGGGTCGCCTCGTCGATCGGCACGGAGCGCGAGTGCATGACCTCGCCCGACGCGACGTGCATCACGTTGGAGTGGCCCTCCCACGCGGTGTGGATGGCGTACGCGCCCCGCGCGAGCGACCCGTCGAGATTCGGGGTCGGCGCGCTCATCGGGGCGGCTCGAGATCGGCGGGCACCAACGGCGACGGCACGACGCTACATGCTCACGGACGGTCGACGAGCGCACGCCGCGACCGCCGTACCAACTGGCCATCGTGTTGCGACGCTGGGGGCCCGAAAGCCGGCTTCTCAGGGCCGCGTGGACGACCTGCCCAGCTTGCCCGCCATCTCCCACACCGCCGGCTCGTTCGCGTACAGGCGCTCCGCCGTCGCGAGCGTCGCCTCGGCCTCGGCGGTGCGCCCGAGCTGACGATAGCTCCCCGTCAATACGATCAGCGCCCGCGCCGGCGCGGGTGGCGCGATCCGCTCGAGGATCTCGACCGCGGCGCTGAAGCCGCCCTGCGAGTAGAGTAACGCGCCGTAGTTGGTGAGAATCTCGGGGTCCGTCGGGCGACGCGCGAGCGCCTGCTCGAACGTGGCGCGCGCCTCCGCCATCGATCCGCCGCGAAAGAGGACATTGGCGAGCGTCATCACGAGATACGGCGAGTCCGGCGTCAGCTCGAGCGCGCGCCGCAATGCGACGAGGGCGGCTGCTTGATTGCCTCGCGCGCTCTCGACGTTGCCGAGATTTTCGAACGCTTGGCCGAAGCGCGGATTGGCGGCGATCGCGCGCTGATACACGGCGGCGGCGTCGTCGTAGCGGCCTTCGGAGGTGAGCGCGTGGCCCCAGTTGTAGAGGATGACCGGATCGTCGGCCTTGATCGCGAGCGCGCGTTCGAACGCCGGCTCGGCTTCGGCGAAGCGGCCGGCCTCGGCGAGGGCCGAGCCGAGCTCGCTGTGGCTGCGGGCGGAGCGCGGGGCGTCTGCGACCATCGTCTGGAAGAAGATCACCGGTTCTCGCCAGACGGCGTTCCGCGCGATCGTGCGCGCGCCGAACAGCGTGATGACGATGGCGAGCGGCACCACGAACGTCGGCGCCGAGTGCAGCGCCGCGTGACGCGGCGCTGCGGCGCGCCCCACGACATGGCCGAGCCCCGCGGCCACCGCGAGACACAAGCCCGCGGACGGCAGGTAGGCCAGCCGCTCGCCCATGATCGTGCCGATCGGGAACGCGAGGTTCGAGACCAGCGCGAACGTGAGTGCGAGCACGCCGATGCCGAGCGCCAGCGCTGGGACGGCGCGCCAGGCCCACCACGCGAGCGCGCCGAGCCCGACGATCACCGCGAGCCCGGCGAGGAACCCCGCATCGATCGGCGAGTGCACCGCCGGGATCTGATCGAAGGAATAGTCGGCGGAGAGCTGGAACGGGAAGACGAGACGGAGCGCATACATGCCGACGACCTTCGTCGCGGTGAGCAGGCGCGGCAGCGGCGACAAGGCGCCGAGCGGATTGTCGAGCAACGCGGCCGTCGGTGTGACCTTGCTGATGATCGTGCTGCGGAGCGCCACGAACACGAGGGCGGCGGCGATCAGGGCGCCGTAGCGGCGCGCGCGGCGGCGCATGAGCGTGGCTGGCGACTCGTCCCCACGCCGGAGCACGTCGCCCCACAGCATCACCGCCGGCAACGCGACCGCGTTCTCCTTGCCGAGCATGGCGAGCAAGTACGCGGCGGTCGCGGCGACCACCCACGCCTTCGCCCGTGCGCCGCGGGCCGCGTCGGCCGCGAGCCAGCACCACCACGCGAGGAAGAATCCCGCCGCCGCGATCAGCTCGGCGCGGCCAACGACGTTGGCGACGGCCTCGGTGTGGATTGGATGGACCGCGAAGAGCAGCGCCGCGGCGAACGCGATCTCCGCCCCGACACCCGCGCCGGCGAACACGATCAGCACGAGGACGCTCACGACGGCGTGCAGGACGACGTTGGCGGCGTGATACCCGAGCGGCGCGAGGCCATGGACCGCGTAGTCGAGGGCAAACGTCAGCGTCGTCAGCGGCCGCCACAGGTCGCCGCGACCGTCACCCCACCACGACGCCGTCGTCAGAATGCCGCGGACGTCACCGTCGAGGACCGCCGCGTTGTTGGTGATCGCGTTGACGTCGTCGTAAACGAGCGCGCCGCCGAGGCTGTTGGCGTACACGGCGATCGCCACGGATGCGACGATCGCCATCCATGTCCATGGAACGCTGTGGGCGGATCGCCCTTCCGGATCGGCTCTCGACAAAGGCACCGTGCCTCCACCGTGTGGGTCGCTGCATCCCAGGCCCACCGTGCTGCGTGCCCACGCCGACGCCCATTCGTCGACGGCTCCCGCTGGGTAGCCTGCCGCTACCCGGAAAGTAGCCGTTCATCTCACAGGGGAGGATTTCCCTCACCCTAGGAGGATTACATGGACCTTTCGGTCTTTCGGATCGTGCAGCCTCGCCCGTCTGCGATCGTCGCAGCGGTGTTCGTGCTCCTGGCCTCGATGGTGACCGAGATCCACGCGGCCACCGTCGACCTAGCCACCGGCGTGCTCTTCTACGAAACCGGGCCTGTGAGTCAGATCGAGAATCTGCTGACGATCTCGCTCGTCGGGGGCCTCTACACGATCGACGATCGGGCCGAGGCGGCGGTCACGCTGCTCGATGGCGCGCTCGACGCAACGATCGGCTCTTCTTCGCGGGCTCCAACGCTTCGGAGCGGTTCACGATCACGGCCGACGGGGAGGGTTTCGGCCTCTTCCGCGACATCGGGTCGTGTCCGCGTTCACCGGGGCGGGCACGACCGGGCTGCCAGCTCCGCCGCGAGCTGCGGCTACATGCGAACTGCGGCGACGACTGCTGCGTGATCTGCCGAGAGCGGCGCGCTCAGTACACTTCGGCGAACTTCTGTCCGAGGATGTTGCCGCCGACCTCGAGAATCTGGACCAGCGTGGGAGGCACGTCGCCGCTTCGCGGAATGACGATCGCCCGCAGCTTGATCGTGCCGCCGAAGCTGTCGTCGGCCAGTGGCTTCAGCTTGAAGTTCGCCTCGCCATCGGGATCGACTTTGCCCGAGACCACGGCGTCGTACGACTTCGCTTTCTCCGGATTGCTTTGGGCGACGTAGATGGTGGCGTAGCCGATCAGATTCTTTCCGGCGTTGTCGAAACCGAGGCGAATCGACCAGCGGCCGTCGTGCGTGAAGACCTGGTCGGTGAGGACGCTATCGTTGCAGACGGTCACCTTCTTCTTGCTGAAGGGGGCGAAGTCGTAGCGGAGACACGCGTGGGTTTTGGTGACCCCGATGAGCTTCACGCCGGCGCCATAGCCCTGCATCACACCCTCGTACCTCGAGGTCGCGGAGTAGAGATCACCGTTGCCGACCGTGCCGAAGGTCTTGATCTTCTGCTTCACCGTCGTGACGCCCCGGCTCGACTTGCACCCCCCAGTGATCTTCTGGTCGATGTCGATCTCGGCGCCGTCGGTCGTCCGCAGGTGGCCCGAAAACCGACCCGAGGCGTCGTGGGACACCCAGTCGCTCGAGAGATCGAAGACGTTCGGGGTCGTGAATTCGATGCGGAAGATTCCGTTGTCGCCCTCGTCGACGATCGACGGCGGCGCGAGCTGCGCGTGGGCCGCGGCGGTGCGGAGCAGCAGGGAAACAGCCAGGGCGAGGACGCCGAAGAACGATCGTCGAGTGTGCATGCCGGAAGGGCGTTCAAGGACGCATGAACATCGTTCAGGCGCTAAGTGCCTGTTTCATTTGAGGGCGCGGCGAGATCTGGTCCAGCGGAATGGCTCCACGGTGTGGCCGAGCGCTTACGACAGGCGGGCCGTTCCGCTCTCGCGCGCCAGCGGCGGTGACTCGGGAGCCGCAATCGTCCCGTCTTCGCCGTCCGCGAGCACGCGGGTCTCGACCTGCACCTGCATGCTCTGGAACGCGCCGAGTCCGCGTTGGAACGTGCCGGAGATGGGCATTACGCCGCGCGGGTGCTGACTGACGCCCGTCACGACGTGATGGAGACCGATCGCGGCGCCAATCGTCGGGTCGAGCCCGCGCCAGCCGAGCGCCGGGAGATAGACCTCCGTCCAGGCGTGGGTCGAAGCCCGCCCGGCGAGCGACGCGGTGCCGTGGAGATAGCCGCTCGCGAAGCGGCTCGCGACGCCGAGCACGCGCGCCGCTTCCATCAGCAGCGTCGCCATGTCGCGGCACGACCCGCTACCGAGCGCGATCGTCTGCGCCGGGCTCTGCACGCCTTTCTCCTCGCGCCGGCGATACGCGATCGCGTCGTGCAGCCCGCGGCCGAGCGCCCCCAGGTTGCCTTCGGCGTCGTCGGGGCTGCGCTGCGGCAACACCTCGTCGACCCAGGCGCGCACCACGTCGGCCTCTTCGAGATACGACGACGCCTGGTACGACTGCACGACGGGAATCTCGATCGGCTCGTACTGCACGGGCCACGCGACGCGCCAGG
>JBDSJB010000497.1:0-2617 GCA_039917665.1 Binatia bacterium | reverse complement strand
TCTAACGGTTGTTTGCGTCCGCCGCGCCACGCGCGGCCACCCTCATGGCGGTGGCGGGCGTCGATGCGACCCTGCGCAGCAATCTCACGTGTCTCACGGATCACGGTGGCAGCGATGAGCACGTCGGCGACCCGAGCGCGCTCGGCCGTCCGCTCACGCGCTGCGCGCGCGCCGTCGAGAACGCCACGTCGAAGCTCGTCGACGCGAGCCTGAAAGCGACGGGCCGGTGTCTCGATATCCTGTTCACGTGCGCCCAGGTGAAAACCGATCCTGCCGCGGCTCCGGCCTGCGCGGCGAAGGCGCGGAAGCGGTGCGCCGTCGAGCTCGCGAATCTTGCGGCTGCGGCGAACCGCCCTCTGCCGGCCATCGCGTCGGCGTGCGGAGCCATCGACATCCATGTGCTGCGCGCGGATGCGGGGCTCCGTCTGTCCACGCTCGATACCGAATGCACCGCGGTGGGTGCCGGTGCGCCGACGACTCAAGCCGCGTATGCCGATTGCCTGATCCGTCAGGCGCGATGTGGCGTCGTCCACCTCGCGCGGGTGAAGTCACCGCGCGGGGAGAGTCTGCTCTCCGCCGCGACCGGCACCAGTCTGCTGGCGACCCTCTGTCCGTCGGAAGCACCCCCGGCGGTTCCGACGACGACGCCGACCGTGACAGCCGTTGCTTCGGCGAGTCCGACTCCGACAGCGACGCCCACCACGACCGCCACGTCGACCGACCCGACACCGACCGCGACGGGACCCACCCCGACGCCCACGCCGGGATGCGCCGACGTGTACGAGCCGAGCAGCTTCCCGGACGCACCCGTCGACGTGAGCGGCCAATGCACCGGCGGGTGCACCGACGACGGCTTCGGCATCGTCGTCGAGGCCACCATGGACCGACCAGACGACGCCAGCGACTTCTATGTCGTCGACGTGACCGATCTCATCGGGAATCACTTCGCACTCCAGGCTCGGCTGTCGGATGTGCCCGACGACACGAACTACGACCTCTTCCTCTATAGACTGGACGGCGCGACCTTTACCGAGCTGGATCGCTCGACCAATGACGGGACAGGAGCGGAAACGGTCGGATTTTCTGGCAATGGCGACGACGAGTCGGGGCGCTATGGGATCGAGGTCAGACGGATGGAAGGGTCGTCGTGTGAGCCCTACCGGCTCGAGATCGAGAACCCCAATTGAGGCATCTCGCGGCGCTTGACCGGACCGGTGCCCGGCAGCTACACGCCAGGCTAGTTTTTCAACACCCTGGGATCCCCGGACAGTGAAATCCTCCTCGTTTTTCCGCTGCGCTCTTCTCGCGATCGTTGCGGTCTCCTTCGCCATCGTTTCCGATGCGGACGCCGTTTCGCGTTCGTGCGGCGCCAACGCCGTCGCGAACACGACGAACGTGCTCTGCGCGTCGGGCACGTGCACCGCCGCGCTCGTGCAGGTGACGACGGCGATCGAAGTCACGGGCAGTGGCTGCGATTTCGATCTCGGCGGTCGCGCGCTCAGCATGGAGCGCAATTTCCAGATGAACGGCACCGGCTTCATCCGCGTCTTCAACGCCGGCAACATCACGCTGACCTCGACCGGTCGCTTCCAGGCGCGTGGCGATTTCGTCCTGCAAAACGGCAGCATCAGCACCGGCGGCCTGATCTCGCTCACGAGCACGGGCGTGATCAGCATCGACGGCAAGCTCGACGTCACTGGCGACAGCGCGGGCACCATCCGCCTGATCGCTGCTGGCAGCGTCACGTTGCAGCCGGGATCCGAGATCAAGGGCTCCGGCATCAGCTCCTTTCCGGACCTCGGCATGCTCTTCACCGATGGCGGTGAGCTCGACCTGGTTTCCAATGCGGGCAACGTCACCATAGCGGGTGACGTGACGCTCGGTGGTAGCAACCAAGGTACCGGCGGTTTCGTCGACGTCACGGCGGCTGGGAACCTGTCGGTGACTCGCCCCGTCGATCTCAGCGGCGGCGGCGGGGACGGTGGCGAGTTCTCCGCGCTGGTCGGGGACAACATCATCATCACCGGCAACATCATCTGCGACAGCACGGTTGGCGGCGGCTACGGCGGCCTTATCGATCTCACCGCCGGCGAGGATTCGCTCGAGGGTCCGAATGTGACCGACGGCGGCTCCGTCGACATCAACGGCGCGTCGCTGCTCCTGCGCGGCAGCTACTCCGATCAACTGTCCGGTGACGGCGGTGAGATCGACATTCTCGCCCTCGGCAACATCCTGTTCCGAGGGTCAGGCATGGTCGTCCGTCTCGACGCCGGCACGAATTTCGACGGCTCCGGCGGCGCGATCAATCTCGACTCCGGTGACGCCAACTTCTTCCGTCTCGGCCCGCTCGACGGCAACATCGAGCTCGGCGGGCTCATCTCCATGACCAGCAGCAATGCCGGTGGCGACGGCGGCGCGTTCGACGTCAGCGCCGGGCGCGCGCTCACGATCACCGCGGACATAACCGCGACCGGATTCGCTGCCGGCGGTGACATCGCCGGAACGGCCGGCACCAAGATCACGTTGAACGGCCTCATCACGGCCGACAGCAACAACACGCTCGGTGACGGCGGGTTCATCGACTTCGAAGCTGGGACCGCCTCCGATGCCGCGTCCG
>JBDSJB010000496.1:0-4067 GCA_039917665.1 Binatia bacterium | reverse complement strand
CCGGTCGGTAACGCGCTGTCGATCGATTTCTCGGCGCCCCTCTGGGACGTCCTCGAAGACACGAACGGCATCACGTTCGGCTCCGATGCCAAATTCGTCTCGTCGGTCGGCAACGGCCCGGGTCAGTGCCAGCCCCCGGTCGGCGCACCCAACCTGACGGCGTCGCTTGCGGTCAGCGAGGGTACGCCCACCTTCCCTGCCACGACGCCGGTCGGCCACGTGCCATACGGTGTGGCGATCTCGATCTCGAGTGAGGGCTTCAATCAAATGCTGAAGGCGCAGACCGAGTGCGGCTTGCTCGTGACGAGCATCAGCAGCCTCGATCTCGGAACCGGCGCGGTCCCGCTGACCGCGTCCGTGCTTTCGATCATCATGCCGGAGTTCGCGGTCTATCCGCCGGCCACGCCGTTCCGCATCGACGTGAAGCCGACCCTGGCGCCGATCATCGTCGCCACGGCCGGGCCGGCCGGCGAGCTCGCCACCCTGAAGCTCTCGCACCTGCTCGTGTCGATCGTGAAGAACGACGGCAGCAATCTCGAGGTGCTGCGCGGAGCAGTCGACGCGAAGATGGGGATGAACTTCACCTTCGTGACCGGCGGCTTGAACTTCAATCTCGCGACGCCGCTGAACAGCGACATCACGGTGGCCGTCCTCAAGAACATCCTCGGCGTCAACGAGGCTGCCCTCGAGCAGGACGTCCTGCCGCCGCTGATCGCGTCCTTGATCCCGTCGCTGGCCGGCGGTCTCGGCAGCTTCCCGCTGCCCGAGTTCCTCGGCCTGCAGCTTTCCGGGCTCGAAGTCGCGCGGAGCGGAGAATTCATGACGCTCTACGTGAACCTGGCGCCGTAAGCGGCAAGCTCGAGCGTCTGTACCGCAGAAAGGCCGGCGTCGCCCTGAGGGCACGCCGGCCTTTCTGCGTTCGGACCCGCACAGTCGACTACATAGTTCGAGTCTGGCCTCATGGAGGGCGGAGGGTCAGCCGTGACTCGTCGTTTCGCACTCGTCTCGCTATCGAGCATCGCCTTTGTCCTGGCGATGCAGTTCCCCACCCAAGCGCAGAGCCTGCCCGATCCGTCACGCGCCAAGGCGCTCGACAAGTGTCACATCTTGATCGAGCGCGCGGGTGCCAAGTTCGCCGTGAAGAAGCTGAAGACCCTCGGGAAGTGTACCGACGGGATCTTCAAGTGCTTACAGACGAAACCCGGCGTCACCCGCTGCCTGGACCAAGCGCGTGATCGCTGTGACGAGCAGCTGATCGCGGGGGCCGCGGAGGAAGCGAAGGTCGTCGATACGGTGGTCCGCAAGTGCGGCAGCGATTCGACCGCGGACGATCTGTTGACGGCCGCAGGGCTCGACGTCGCGAGTCTCGCCGACGAGTGCAGTCAGCGGTTTGCGATCACCCTCACGGACCTGACGAGCATCGGCACGTGCCTCGCGCGTCGTCACGCCTGCGAGCTCGAACGGCTGTTTGCGTCGGCCGCGCCACGTGCGGCCACCCTCATGGCGGTGGCGGGCGTCGATGCGGCCCTGCGCGGCAATCTCACGTGTCTCACGGATCACGGTGGCAGTGATGAGCACGTCAGCGACCCGAGCGCGCTCGGCCGTCCGCTCACGCGCTGCGCGCGCGCCGTCGAGAACGCCACGTCGAAGCTCGTCGACGCGAGCCTGAAAGCGACGGGCCGGTGTCTCGATATCCTTTTCACGTGCGCCCAGGTGAAAACCGATCCTGCCGCGGCTCCGGCCTGCGCGGCGAAAGCGCGGAAGCGGTGCGCCGTCGAGCTCGCGAATCTTGCGGCTGCGGCGAGCCGCCCTCTGCCGGCCATCGCGTCGGCGTGCGGAGCCATCGACATCCATGTGCTGCGCGCAGATGAGGGGCTCCGTCTGTCCACGCTCGATACCGAATGCACCGCGGTGGGTGCCGGTGCCCCGACGACTCAAGCCTCGTATGCCGATTGCCTGATCCGCCAGGCGCGATGTGGCGTGGTCCACCTCGCGCGGGTGAAGTCACCGCGCGGGGAGAGTCTGCTCTTCGCCGCGACCGGGACGAGTCTGCTGGCGGCCCTCTGTCCGTCGGAAGCACCTCCGGCGGTTCCGACGACGACGCCGACCGCGCTTCCATCACCAAGTCCGAGTCCGACAGCGACGCCCACCACGACCGCCACCTCGACCGACCCGACACCGACCGCGACGGGACCCACCCCGACGCCCACGCCGGGATGCGCCGACGCGTACGAGCCGAGCCGCTTCCCGGACGCACCGGTCAACGTGAGCGGGCAATGCACCGGCGGGTGCACCGACGACGGCTTCA
The DNA here is from genome assembly GCA_039917665.1 of Binatia bacterium. GTDB lineage: Bacteria > Desulfobacterota > Binatia > UTPRO1 > UTPRO1 > UTPRO1. Next base: position 1,759 of record JBDSJB010000496.1, on the reverse strand, counting down.
ACATCATCGTCGACGCCAACATCGACGGACCGGACGACGCCAGCGACTTCTATGTCGTCGACGTGACGGATCTCGTCGGGAATCACTTCGCACTCCAGGCGCGGCTGTCGGACGTTCCCGACGATACGAACTACGACCTCTTCCTCTATAGGTTGGAGGGCGCGATCTTTACCGAGCTGGATCGCTCGACCAATGACGGGACAGGAGCGGAAACCGTCGGATTTTCGGGCAATGGTGACGACAAATCGGGGCGCTATGGGATCGAGGTCCGCCGGATCGAAGGCTCGTCGTGTGAGCTCTACCGTCTCAAGATCGAGAACCCTAATTGAGGCACCGCGCAGCGCTTGACCGGACCGGTGCCCGGCAGCTACACGCCAGGCTAGTTTTTCAACACCCTGGGATCCCCGGACAGTGAAATCCTCCGCGTTTTTCCGCTGCGCTCTTCTCGCGATCGTTGCGGTCTCCTTCGCCATCGTTTCCGATGCGAGCGCCGTCTCGCGCTCGTGCGGCGCCAACGCCGTCGCAAACACGACGAACGTGCTCTGCGCGTCGGGCACGTGCACCGCAGCGCTCGTGCAGGTGACGACCGCGATCGAAGTCACGGGCAGTGGCTGCGATTTCGATCTCGGCGGTCGCGCGCTCAGCATGGAGCGCAATTTCCAGATGAACGGCGCCGGCTTCATCCGCGTCTTCAACGCCGGCAACATCACGGTAACCTCGACCGGTCGCCTCCAAGCGCGGGGCGACTTCGTCCTGCAAAACGGCAGCATCGTCACCGGCGGCCTGATCTCGCTCACGAGCACGGGCGTGATCAGCATTGACGGCAAGCTCGACGTCACTGGCGACAGCGCCGGCACCGTCCGCTTGATCGCCGCTGGTAGCGTCACGTTGCAGCCGGGATCCGAGGTCAAGGGCTCCGGCATCAGCTCCTTTCCCGACCTCGGCATGCTCTTCACCGATGGCGGTGACCTCGACTTGGTTTCCAACGCGGGCAACGTCACCATTGCGGGTGATGTGACGCTCGGCGGCAGCAACCAAGGCACCGGCGGCCTCGTCGACGTCACGGCGGCTGGGAACCTGTCGGTGACTCGCTCCGTCGATCTCAGCGGCGGCGGCGGCGACGGTGGCGAGTTTTCCGCGCTGGTCGGGGACAACATCATCATCACCGGCAACATCATCTGCGACAGCACGGTCGGCGGCGGCTACGGTGGCCTGATCGATCTCACCGCCGGCGAGGATTCCCTCGAGGGTCCGAATGTGACCGACGGCGGCTCCGTCGACATCAACGGCGCGTCGCTGCTGCTGCGCGGCAGCTACTCCGATCAGCTGTCCGGCGACGGTGGTGAGCTCGACATTCTCGCCCTCGGCAACATCGTGTTCCGGGGCGCCGGCGTGGTCGTGCGGCTCGACGCCGGCACCAATTTCGACGGCTCCGGCGGCGCGATCAACCTCGACTCCGGTGACGCCAACTTCTTCCGCCTCGGCCCGCTCGATGGCAACATCGAAATCGGCGGTATCGTCTCCATGCGCAGCAGCAATGCTGGCGGCGACGGCGGCGCGTTCGACGTCAGCGCCGGGCGCGCGCTCACGATCACCGCGGACATAACCGCGACCGGATTCTATGCCGGCGGCGACATCGCCGGAACGGCCGGCACCAAGATCACGTTGAACGGCCTCATCACGGCCGACAGCAACAACACGCTCGGTGACGGCGGGTTCATCGACTTCGAAGCTGGGACCGCCTCCGATGCCGCGTCCG
>JBDSJB010000495.1:0-6091 GCA_039917665.1 Binatia bacterium | reverse complement strand
CGGTTGATCCGCGGTGGTCGCGGCCTCGTAGGCGTGGAGGATATCGGCGGCGTCGAGGCGATGCTCGCGATGCTCGCCGCGGAACCACTCCGCGACCGCCATCGCAGTGTCTGGATGCGGCCGACCGCTCCGCACCGTCTGCCCCTCGTCCTTCTTGAAGCGAAAGACGTGCGTCCGTAGCCCCCGGCCGAGCATCGGGCGCACCAACGCCAGCAATGCGGCCGACGCGGCGCTGCCGTCGACGACGATGCCGACGTCGTCCTCGCCCTCGATCGCGGACTCGACCGCATCGCGGACGATACCACCGAAGCGCGCGCGGTCGGCTTCGCGTTGGCCGGTCGGCCATGCCGACGTCTCCTCCCAGAAGCGTGCGGTGCGAACCCGCGACCCGCGCACGCGCATGATCGTCCCGGGCGCCACGGGCCGCACGTCGCACGCGACCGCGATCGGCTCGGGCACGTAGCCAAAAGTGAGATAGGCGAGCAGGCCAGCCGGATCGAGGCAACCGCCGCCGGTCAGCGCCCGCACTTCCGACGCAAACCTGAAGCCGTCGGTCCGATCACTCACGTAGAGCGGCTTCGTCCCGAAGCGGTCGCGCCCGAGCAAGAGCTCGTGTTGCTCGCGATCCCAGAGCGCGAAGGCGAAATTGCCCGCCAGGCGCTCGAGCGCCGCGATGCCGTCCTGCTCGTAGAGGTGCACGATGACTTCGCTGCCGCAGCCCGACTGGAACTGGTGACCGGCCGCGACGAGCTCGAGGCGAAGCTCGGTGGCATTCGCGGGCTCGCCGTCCGCCACGAGCCAGAGGGTTCCACGCTCGTTCCGAAGCGGCTGCAGCACCGCCTCTGCTCCTGGCCCCGTGCCCCCACGGTGAGCCAGCGCAATGGACGCGTCGTACGCGACGGCCATGCCGCCCTCGAGCGGAGCCCGATGACTCAAGGCATCTCGCATCGTCCCGATTGCCGCCGTTAGCTGTTCTCTACGGAGACCGCTCTCTCGCGGCATGATGCCGGCAATCGCACCCATCACCCCACCCCCAGGATCAACCTTGCACCAGCGCATTGTTCGCTGCCGGGGTTGCCATTCTGCGGCACCGACCCCACCTCGCAGCCGCTACGGAGCTGTCTGTGTCCTCTACCCGTGCCAAAATGGGCTAGTGCGGGCTGAATCACGAGTGGCGTCGCACCCTTCGCGATCCCGGCTGCGAGTCTCAAAACGGGATTCGTGGCGCAGTGCAGCGCAATGGGCCAATGGCATCGGCCTTGCTCTACTGCACGCGAGGCGCGGGCTCCTCCTCCTCCCACGACGCTCCCTGTCCGACTCCTGACCCGCGCTTCTGCCACGGCCGCGATTGAGCAACGCGGCCGTAGCATATGAATCGCCTCGTGCCGCGCATCCGCGCTGGCGATCAGTGCTCTGGCGACGTCGAAACGCCGCAGCGCCGCTTCCTCCCCCATCCCCTCGACCCCTCCGACGCCTGGCCCGGCCTCCGGGCTTACGCTTGGGCTATGGAAGAGTCGCCGCGGGATGTCAAGAAAAACCGAGGGAAATTCGTATCACGTGGTCGGCTCGGACGCCGTGACGATGCCGATCCGCTCGATCCCGGCCGCGCGGCAGGCATCCATCACCTCGACGACGCGCGCGTACCCGAGGCTGCGATCGGCAGCGAGCATCACCGTCTTGTCCTCGCGAGCGGCGTAGATCGTCGCCAAGCGCGTGGCGAGCTCTTCGGACGGAAGCGGCGCGCCCTCGAAGCTCAGACTTCCATCGGGAGCGATTGCAAGGGTCGGCGTCGCCGTGCTTTCGCGCACGCCGGCATGCGCGGCGATCGGGAGCTCGACCGGCACCTCCTGGTCGAGCATCGGCGCCACGAGCAAGAGGATCACGAGCAACACGAGGACGACGTCGACGAGCGGCGTGACGTTGATCTCGGCGCGGATCTCGTCGTCGCCCGACACGCTCATCGCCATGACGAGGCTCCACCGTCCTGAGCGCGAGGCGTCGGTGCGACGAGACGCACCACGGCGAGCTCTTCCCCCGCCGACTCCACCGTCACCAGCAACCGCCCGATGCGCTGGCTCAGCGCATTGAACAACCACACAGCGGGAATCGCGACGATGATGCCGAACGCCGTCGTGACGAGGGCTTCGGCGATGCCCGTCGAGACGGTCGCGATCCCGCCCCGTCCCGTCGCGCCGATCTCGTGAAACGCGTTGACGATGCCGATCACCGTTCCGAACAGCCCGACAAATGGCGCCGTCGATCCGACGGTCGCGACCGTCGAGAGACCACGCCGAAGCTGGCTGCCCGTCGTCAACACGAAGCGCCGCACCACGCGGTCGTGGACCTCGGCACGATGCGTGTCATCGGCGTTTGCAGCCGACGTGACCGCTCGGACGAGCCCGGCAACCGGGCTCGCGGGGAAGCGCTCGGCAATCACGCGCACCGAAGCTGCGTCCGCGTCGGCCTGTCGCCATGCGGACAGAAACTCGTCCGACTCCTGCTCGGCGCGGCGCAGCCGGAGCCACTTCTCGGTGACGATGGCGCCGGCCACGACCGACATGCCCCCCAAGAGCACCACCACACCGCGGGCGAGCGGTCCGGTCGCACTCCACAGCTCGAGCATCGACAATTCCATAAGCTCTCCTTTTCAGCGCAACACGAAACGCACTGGCACTTCCATGATCACGCGGACGGCGTGCCCATCGGCGTCGCGCGCCGGACGAAACCGCCACTGGCGCACGGCGGCGACCGCCGCGGCATCGAGCATCGAGACCGAGCGCAGCACGCGGATGCCCGCCTCCGGTCGGCCGTTACGATCGAGCACCACCTCGAGCAGTACTTGGCCTTCGATCTCCAAGGCCCGTGCGCGCGACGGATACTCCGGGACGATGCGCTCGACGAGTTCGGGCGGCGTCGCGACCGACGACAACCGGAGCGGCGCATCGCCGAGACCGGCCGGCGCCCCCTCCGCGACGCCCTTGGCCGCTTCCCCGTTGCCGCCGACCGCTGGTGCCGTCGCGGGTGCGGTGTCGACGTCCCGTTGCTCGGGTGCGGGAGCGGCCGACGGCAGATCGCGCGGCTTGGTCGGTGCCGGGCGGAGCTCGGAGCGGCGAGCCAGGCGCGGCACAGGGGCCGGCTCGGGCTTCTTCGCCAAGGGTACTGGTGCGGGCTCCGATGCCGCGGGGGCGCTCGGGGGTGACTGAGCGTCGGGCGCCGCCGCGGCTGGGGCGGGAGCGCTGCCACGAGCCGGCTGAGCCGGAACCATTCCACGAGCGGGCTCGATCCACACCAGACGCGTGGGTGCGAGTGGCGCGTCGTGGCGGTGCTGATGGCCGGCACCGAGCGCGAGCGCGAACGCGAGCACCGCCGCGGCATGGACCGCGATCGACACTCCCCACGCTTGCATCCTCTGCCCCGGCATCGCCATCAGAATGCGAGCGAAATGCTCCCGATCGCCGTCAACGGATACCCCGGCGTAAAGCCGAGGTCGGAGACCGTCTCCGGCTCGGACGCCAACCGTGAGTCCGTTGCGAACTGAGCCTCGCGATAGTCGTGGTCGAACAGATTGAGGATGTCGAGCTGCAGCGTGAGCGCCTTCACGTAGCCACCCGACCACTCTTCCGGAAGGTCGAAACGCTTCCCAAGCTGCAGATCCCAGATCGTGTAGCCGGCCGCTCGGATCGTGTTGTCCTCGTTGGCTGGCCGCGAGCTGATGGCGCGCGTCCGGATACTGCCGAAGATACCGTCCTCGCGTCGGACCGTGACGCCACTGTTCACCGTGAAGCGCGGAGCCAGCGGAACGTCGTCGGCCGCGTCGGGCTCGAAACGGAACTTGGCGACGGTCTGCGTGTAGTCGACGTCGAAGAAGAGCCAATCGAGGATGCGATACCGAATCTCGATCTCGCCGCCGACGCGGCGGGTCGCTCCGCTCGCTTCGGTCGTGCCCTCGTCGCCGACGAAGACGATCTCGCTGTCGAGGTCGAGCATCCAGAACGATCCGGCCAGGTCGACCCGGTCGAAGAGCCGTGTGCGGACGCCGACCTCGGCGCCGCGCGCCTTGGCGCTCGGGTCGGTGGGGTTCACGTCGCGGATGACGCCGCGCGCGTCATTCGAATGGAAGCCCTCGCCGTAGTTGAAGAACACGTCGGTGTTCGCGATCGGCGCCAGGATCACGCTCGCCTTCGGGCTGACGATGGTGTCGTTCTTGGTGCCCTGCCCCTTCAGCTCGGCGTCCGTCGTCGAGTCGAGATTGTTGTCGACGTCGAAATACAGGTCGTCGAAGCGGACGCCGAGGACGGTGCGGAGCCACGGGGTCCACGTCGTGTCGGCGCTCACGTAGCCGAAGGAATTGATCTGCTTGACGTTGTGATCCGTCTGGCGCGCGAGGAAGTCACGCGCCTCCACGTAGTTCAGTTGCTCGCCGATGTGGTCGCCGCGGAGCCCGATCGCACCCGTCGCCGCCGTCTCGAATCCGGCGACATCGAAGCGCCGCGTGTAGCGCGCCTCGCCGCCACCGAAAAAGCGCTTGTCCTTCTGCTCGATCTCGTCGCCATGGACGGGATCACGCGCGAAGAAGGTGAAGTTCGAGAAGATATCGAGGTCGTAATACACGCCGTAGGCGAAGATACTGGCTTCCTGCTCGTCGTCCGGCTTCCAGGTCGTCCGCGAGGAGAGCTGGTGCCGTTGCGACAGACCGCCCTCGCTCGGATCTAGCGTATCGAACCGATCGAGCCGTCCGGCGCGCACCTCGCGCAGCGGGATCTGCCCCGAGGCATTCCACGTGCCGCGATAGCTTGCGAACGTCAGATCGGATCGCAAGGCGCCGTCTTCGAATCCGCCGCGCGCGAAGAGCTTGTAGCGATTGTAGTTTTCCGGGTGCACGAACGGACCGTCCTGTCCGGCGCCTTCGATCGCGAAGAGCGTGTCGAACGCACCGACTTCGTGACCGCCCATGACCACGCCGCGGTACATGTCGAAGCGACCGGCACTGAGCTTCGCCATGTTCTCGGCCACGACGCGCCGGGTGACCATGTTCACCGCTCCCGACGTCGCGAGGTCGCCGTGCTTCACGAAGTACGGTCCCTTGTCGACCTCGATGCGCTCGATCACTTCGGGAATCACGAAATTGACGTCGGCGTAGCCCTGGCCGTGGGCGTGGCTGACGTTGTTGATCGGCACGCCATCGATCGAGAGCGCCAGATCCGTTCCGTGGTCCGAGTCGAAGCCGCGGAGATAGTACTGATTGGCCTTGCCGCCGCCGGCGTGCTGGACCACGATGAGCCCCGGCGTCACCTCGAGGATGTCCGCGGGCCGCCGAATGGGGCGGAGCGTGAAGTCGCGGCTCCGAACGACGAGCGACGACGCCGCCGTGATCGGGCGGTCGCCTTGCACGATCGTCTCCGGCAGCTGCAAGCGTTGCGACGTGTCGGTCGTGGGCTCGGCGGCATCGCCGGCTCCTGCGCGCTTCGTCGAATCTGGCGGGGACGCGCTTTCTTCGTGCCCGACGGTGGGGGGATCGGCGAGCGCGATCGCCGTGGGAGCGGCGAGCGCAATCGTGAACGCGAGGATCGAACGCAACATGAAATCTCCTTTCGAGCGGAACCATGGGATCCCCGACGCGCACGCAGACACGCACGTCGAACGATCGAGACAGGAAAGTATGGTCAGGCGTCGAAAGAAGGTGGGGCCCGGGCCTGGCCCGGGTGCAGCGCCGCAGCGGAGGTCGCTGGCGGGGTTGGAACGAACAAGGCGGAGACGAGGAACGCAGGATCGGGGGCCGATACGGCCGGTCCGCGGATGGCGATGACCGGATGCACGACGTGTTGGTGCAGGTCGCTGACAGGCGCGTGGGCGAGCCCTTCGCCGATCGGACGCGTCGCGGCGTCGTCGATGGTGGCGCGCGCGATCGGGCCCGCGTGCGAGTGGCTGAGGCTTCCGCCCGCATGCCGATGGCTGACGAGCGCCGACGGCGGCGGCAGCGTCTCGATGGCGAACGCCAACAAGACCGCGAGCATCCAACGGGGCTGCGCGCGCAGCGCCTGACGCAGTCCCCGAACGCTCACGCCGACCCTACGTCGTTCGTACCGCTCCG
>JBDSJB010000494.1:0-3993 GCA_039917665.1 Binatia bacterium | reverse complement strand
CCGCGCCTCATGGGCTACGACGGCCGCGCGGTCGTGATGGATCCCGACATCTTCGCGGTCGGCGACATTCGCGAGCTGCTGCAACGCGACATGAAAGGCCACGCCGTGCTCGCGAAGCGCATGCCGCCCGAGGGTCGGAAGCCGGGGCACTGGGCGTCGAGCGTCATGCTCCTCGATTGCGCGCGCCTGACGCATTGGAAATGCGAGGAGGACTTCACCCGCCTCTTCGCCGGCGAGCGCGACTACAACGATTGGATGTGGCTCCTCGGCGAGCCCGCGGGAGCCGTCGGCGAGCTCGAGGAGCACTGGAACCACTTCGACACGCTGAACACGTCGACCAAGCTGCTGCACAACACCCACCGTCGGACGCAGCCGTGGAAGACGGGCCTTCCGGCGGACTTCACTCCGCGCGGGCAGCATGCCGACGCGTCGGTTCTGCGGCGTGCGCTCGACCGCTTGCGCGGCCGTGCCAACGGCCCGCGCGGCGTCTACAAGCGTCACCCCGATCCGGCGCAGGAACGTTTCTTCTTCAACCTGCTGCACGAAGGCATCGCGGCGGGCGCGATTCCGCTCTCGATCGTCGAGGAAGAGATCGAGTTTCGCCACGTGCGGCCCGACGCGCTCGCGCTCGTGAACGCGGCCGGCACCGCGGCGTCCGCGTAACTCGACTGCCCGGCCCCGCTCAGGCGCGGGTCGGTGGGCGCCACGTGACCGGCGGCACCCAGTCGCCGCGGCGTTCCATCAGCGTCGGCAGTACGACCGCGGCCCAGGACGACAGCGTCAGCTCGCGAAGCTCGTCGACGGCGACGTAACGCGCGTCCAGCACCTCGTCGCCGTCGGGACGAATCGCACCGTCGTCGAGCCGCCGGCATTCGAACGCGGTGATGACGTACGACACCACGTCGCCGTTCGCGTACGTGATGCGAAACTCCGGGCCGCCGAACGAGCCGAGGCAGCGGGTCGGCTCGACGCGGAGACCGAGCTCCTCCCACACTTCCCGGACGACGGCGTCTTGCGGTGCTTCGTCGGGATCGATCGCGCCCCCCGGCGTCGACCACACGCCGCCGTTCGAGTGCCGCGCCAGCAGCACGCGGCCTTGCTCGTCGAAGATGAGCGCCGCGACCGAGGGCATCAGCACGAGCGTCGTGCCGACACGCGTGCGCAAGTCGCGGAGGTAGTCGGAGATCGGCATCAGTCGGTGCCGACGCCGCCGATCGACGCGCGGCGGGGATGATCGACGACGATCGCGCGTCCGGCGGTGCGGGCCTTCACGGCATGCAACGTATTGGGTGGGACGATCGCGACCGCACCGGGTCCCGCGAGGGTCGTCACGCCGGCAACGGTCGCTTCGAGCTCCCCTTCCACGACGTGCCAGACCTCCTCGTTCGGGTGCTCGTGCTCGTGAATCGCGGCGCCCGCGGCGACGTCGTAGTAGCCGAACGTCATGGTTTCGGAGCTGAAGAAGCGGCCCTTCCAACCGGGCAGCGGCTCCTTGATCGGCAGGTCGCGCGTGTCGATGAACGGCATCGGTCGTATCGCTTCAAGAAGCGCGCGCGAGGAGGAGCCGCATCGGCAGCAGCTCGCGCGTGACTGGGTTCACCATGAGGCCGAGACTCTCGAGCGTGAACGCCCCGAGCAACGGCGTCACCCCTTCGGGCGCAAAAACCACCGGCGAGGTTCGCGCCCGAGCGCCAACCGTGAAGCGCGCCTCTCCGATGTCGTATGCGACGTGCGTACCATCGGTCAGGGTGAACTCTTCGCGCTCGAGACGACCGATAGCGAGCGCATCGAGGATGCTGGCAGGCACGACGCTGTAGATCGCACCGGTATCGACGAGGAGCTCGACCTCCACCGGTGCCACATCCGACCGCTCCGGATTGCCGAGCCGAACCTTCGTGAACGTGACTCCCACGAGCGGAGGCGTACGCGTCTCTTCGTCCAACATCGAGACGACGAGTACTCCTTCTTCGCGCGTAAGGCGACGGCCGTTGCCGACGGTTCACTCCCCGAAAAGCCCGCGCACCCGGGCTGCCGCGCGCTCCGTTTCGTCGAGCGGTGGCGGGGGCGGTGTCGTGAAGGGCTTGCCGAGCGGGAGGGCGCGGTTGGCGGCGGTCAAGGCCCGGTGCAGGCGCTCCAAGTCGCGCGGATAGCGGATGCGGCCACGCTTCGGCAGATCCGGCGCCACCGCGAGCATGAATCGACGGAACAGGATCTTCGTGTGCGCACGAAGCGTCCGGCGCTTCGGCAGATCGGCGATCCAGACGCGCTTCCCGGTGCCGCACGCCTCCGTCAGCATCGACGCGCTGTCGGCGGTGACGATGAACGCGTCGGCGAGCGCCAAGTAAGCCGCATACGGATTCGGGCCGCCGTCCGGGCTCCAGTGATGGACGTACGCCGGGACGGTCAGCGACTCGACGAGCACGCGGGCGGCGTCCTCGGGTGTGCGACGGCTCGTGCTCACGAGCAGCGCGCCGCCTTCGGCGCGGACGAGGGCGCTGGCCTGCTCGCCGAGCCGGCGCGCGCTCGGCACGTCGAGGACGAACGGCTTCGCGCTGCCGCCGACGAGCACCGCGGTCAACGGCCGCGGCAGCGCCGCGAGCTTGCCTTCCCACTCCGCCGCGGCGCGCGCCCACGCCTCGCGATCGATGCGGTGCAGCGGCAGCATGAGGTGCAGCACGTTCGCGTGGTCGGGCAAGCGATACTGTGGCGTCGTCACGACGAGATCGAAGTAGTCGAGGTCGGCGCGCGGGCGGCCGAGCTGCACGAGCTTGGTCGTCGGACCGCCGTGGCGGCGAATCTCGCGTGCGACGCCGACGCTTCGCCGGCCACAGCCGATCACGAGATCGGGCCACGGCGGAGCGAGCGGGCTCGACGCCGCGCGATCGAGGGGAAAACGCTCCTCGCTCGTCCGGGTCGCGAGGTAGCGCAGCTGCTTCACCTCGAACGGCCAGCCGACCGCGGCCGCGAGCGACAACGACTGCCCGTTGTCGCCTGGCTTGTCCCCCGCGAGCACCCACGTGCAGCGCGGCGTCGCCGCGTCCGCTCGTTCGGCGGGCGCGCTCACGCGGCCACTGCCCCGCGTTTCCGGCAGACGACGAGACACGGCTGCAGCCAGATCTCGCCCGGGATGTCGTCGGTCACGAGGATCGGCTCGAGGTCGTAGGCGGCGAGATCGGCGATGCGGCCGCGGAAGTGGTCACGCGTGATCAGATAATCGCGACGAAGGCCGCGATCGTTGCAGTCCCAGAACGGCTCGAGCATCAGCGTGTGCTGCGCGCTCACCCGCGCCATCTCGGCGAGCGCTTGCGGGCGCACCTCTTCCATCTGCTCCAACGCGAGCGACGAGTAGACGAGGTCGGTGCTGGCGTCGGCGAACGGCGCCGCGGCGGCGCTGCCTTGATGAAACGCGACGCGACGATGCGCGGTCGGGTCGACGACGGGTTCCGGCGAAAAGCGCTGCAGAACCATTGGCAGCTCGGCGTCTTCTTGCGCCGCACGGGCGACCGCAAAGCCGCCTTCGGTGAGCTCGAGGCCCGCGAATCGCGTTTCGGGAAAGCGACAGGCCAGCGTCAAGAGATTGAGCCCGTTGCCGCACCCGACCTCGAGCACCGAAGTCGGTCGCAGCAGTGCGATCGCCCGCATCAGCACGAGGAGCCGCGCGCGAGAGCCCGCCGCGGCCGTCGCGAACATGACCTCACCGGCGTACTGCCAGGCGGCGCCAGTGGTTGGGCGCGGATTCATCTCGTAGGGGGCAAGGCGCTTCCGGGCCCAGGCGCCCGTGTACTCTTCCTCGATGAGCCGCTGATCGCGGCGCTTTCCTCTGCCGAGCCAGCCGAGCCATCGCCGCTTCCGGAGCCGGCGCCGGGTCTTCGCGGTCTTGCGCGCGACCTCGGCCGTCCAGATCGGGTCGTCCGGGGTCACGTGCAGCGCCACGAACGGCTCCATCGCGGCCAGCAGCCCGGCCTGATCGATCCCGAGCCCGGCGGCAGCGAG
>JBDSJB010000493.1:0-2754 GCA_039917665.1 Binatia bacterium | reverse complement strand
TTCACCGCCGTCAGATGGGGGAAGAGCGCGAGCTCGGCGATCGAGAGCGCGCCGCAGAGAAACTCGCGCTCGCTGAGCGTGCGGTCGAGCTCCGCGTAGATCGGGGCAAGGTCGGCGCGCGCCGCTTCGAGCAGACCGGCGGGGCGCGTGTCGTCCGGAAAGCCGAAGCCGCCGTTCGAGGCGTCGTGGGTGATCGCGTCGAGCAGCGTGTCGGCGATCCGCTCCCACGCGAGGGCGGCCGTACGCGTGGTCGGATCGGCGGGGTACACCGGGCGCTCGGGGTAGCGCTGCTCCAGGTACGCGACGATCTGCGGCGAGTTGACGACGACGAGATCTCCGTCGACGAGCGTCGGGACCTCGCGGCGTAGATTCACGGTGGCGAGCCGATCGTGGTTCGTGGCGAGGAGGCCGTCGATCGCCTCGAACGGGAGCCGCTTGTGCTCGAGCACCATCCGCACTTTGCGGGCGAACGGACTGAACGCGTTGTCATAGAGCGTGATCATGGCGGCGCCTCCGGTTCGGTCGATACCCGAGGCGCCGAGGTGCGTCCATTGATGCGTCCATGGTGCGTCCATTGGTGCGTTCATGCCCGTCCATGCCGCCCCGCGTGATTGACTCGTGAACGGCGCCGCGCGACAGAGCCGTCATGGAACGGCGCCATTACCAGACGGCTCTCGAGGATACGGCGCGTTGGGACGGTTTCGCTTCCCGTCCCGGCGACGTGTTCGTGTGTACGCCCGCCAAATGCGGCACGACATGGATGCAGTCGATCGTCGCGAGCCTGCTCTGGCCAGAGAGCGACGCGCCCGGCCCGGTTCTCGGGATCAGCCCTTGGATCGAGTTGAAGATGATGCCGGCGCCCGAGATGCACGCCATGCTCGAGGCGCAGACCCATCGGCGTTTCATGAAGAGCCATACGCCCGCCGACGCGATTCCGTGGTTCGACGAGGCCCGTTACATCTTCGTGGGCCGCGACGGCCGCGACGCGTTCATGTCGCTCTGCAATCACCTCGAGCATCTGCAGGATCACATGCGTGAGACGATGCGGACGGAGACACCCGAAGGCTTGCCGCCGTTGCCGGAATGGGACGGCGACGTGCACGGCTTCTTCGCGCGCTGGCTCGCGATGGACGAGGTCTTCTTCAGCCACGTGCGGACGTACTGGGCAGAGCGCGGGCGTTCGAATCTCCTGATGGTGCACTACAACGATCTGAAAGCGGACCTGGCGGGTGAGATGCGACGGGTGGCGGCGTTTCTCGGCGCGACCGTGCCCGAGGACCGTTGGCCGGCCGTCGTCGAACGTTGCACGTTCGAGAAGATGCGCGACGGCGAGGCGCGGATGGGCAACGTCGACATGATTTTCAAGGGCGGCCTCAAGACGTTCGTCTTCAAGGGCACGAACGGGCGCTGGCGCGACGTGCTGACGGCAGATGAGCTCGCGGCCTACGCGCGTCGTGTCGCCGAAGTGCTGCCGCCCGACGCGGCCGCATGGCTCGAGCGCGGTCGGAGCCCACTGCACGGCTGAGGCCCCGCGCGACGTCGGGCTCGGCTGACGACTCCGCTCAGGCGCGCCCGCGTTCCACGGCGACGACGGGGAGGCCGCCCTCGGCGTACCGCGCTCGCAGCACCTTCTTGTCGAACTTGCCGACGCTCGTCTTCGGCACTTCCTGGATGAAGCTGAAGCTCTCGGGCAGCCACCAGCGCGCGACGCGCGTGGCGAGGAACGCGTGCAGCGTCTCCGGCGTCGTCGCGAGTCCGGCGCGCAGCACGACGCAGGCGAGCGGGCGCTCGTCCCAGCGCGCGTCGGGGATGCCGATCACGGCAGCCTCGACGACGTCGGGGTGCGCCATGATCTCGTTCTCGAGCTCGACCGAGGAGATCCACTCGCCGCCAGACTTGATGACGTCCTTGGCGCGGTCGGTGATCTGAATGAAGCCGAGCGCGTCGACGGTGCCGACGTCGCCGGTGCGGAGCCAGCCGTCGTGGAACTTGTCCGGAGCTGGATCGCGATAGTAGGCGCCGGTGATCCACGGGCCCCGCACCTCGATCTCGCCCGCGGTGGTGCCGTCCCACGCGAGCGGCTCGCCCGCGTCGTCGACGATGCGGAGGTCGACGCCGGCGCACACGCGCCCCGTCTTCGACCGCCACGTCATCTCGTCCTCGGCGGTGCAGATCTTCGGCGGCAGCGCGATCGACGCGAACGGGCTCGTCTCGGTCATGCCCCACGCCTGAATGATGCGGACGCCGTACCGGTCCTGGAACTTCTCCATCAAGATGCGCGGCACGGCCGAGCCGCCGCAGACGACGAGGCGGAGCGACGAGAGATCGAGCTCGGTTTCTTCGCCATGGCGGAGGAGATCGTTCCAGATCGTCGGCACGGCGGCGGCGATCGTCGGCTTCTCTTCCATGATCATGCGCGCGAGCGGCGCGGCCTGGAGGAAGCGACTCGGCATCACGAGGTCGGCGCCGACCTGCCACGCGGCGTACGGCAGGCCCCAGGCGTTGGCGTGGAACATGGGCACGACCAACAGCACGCGGTCATGGTCGTTCAACGCGTAGGCCGCGCCGCTCGTCACCGCGAGCGAGTGCAGCCACGTCGAGCGGTGGCTGTAGACGACGCCCTTCGGATTGCCCGTGGTGCCGCTCGTGTAGCACATGGCCGCCGCGGCGCGTTCGTCGATCGTTGGCCACGCGTAACCCGGTTGCTCGGCGGCGAGCAGCTCTTCGTAGCGGAGCACGTTCGGGCCGAGCGCG
>JBDSJB010000492.1:0-5492 GCA_039917665.1 Binatia bacterium | reverse complement strand
GGCGACCCTCCGCGGCTCTTCCCTCAGCGGGCCTTGTACGTGGGTGCTTCCGGGTGCTCGAGCCATGCGCGGCGCTTCTCGTAGGACTGCGCGATGTAGGTCTGCATGGCTGCTAGGGCGTCGTCCGACATCATCGTTTCCAAGAATGCCGAGTCTTCGATGCGGAGGCCGGCTTGGAGGTGGGTGTCGAAGCCGTCGTAGATGGCGCGCTTTGCCATCGCCAACGCGAGCGGCGGGAGCTGCGCCATCTCGGCGCCGATTTCCTTGGCGCGGGCGAGCGCGTCGTCGGCGAGCTCGTGCACGAGGCCGAGTGCCCGCGCCTCTTCGGGCTGCAGGAGGCGCGAGCGCAGCACCAAGTCGATCGTCGTGGCGAGGCCGACGAGGCGCGAAAGCTTCTGCGTGCCGCTGCCGCCGGGGATGATGCCGAGCTTGACCTCGGGAAACCCGAAACGATGATCGCCCGTGGCGGCGATGCGGAGGTCGCACGACAGCGCGAGCTCGAAGCCGCCGCCCATCGTGTCGCCGTTCATGGCGACGATTACGGGCTTCGGGAGCGCGCGCAGACCGTCGAGCAGCTGGTGATAGCCGGCGGTCAGACTGATGCCGATCGTGCGGAGCGCTTCGCGGTCGCTCGCAAACGCGGCAAGCTCCTCGACGCTGTAGTGCGTGATGAACTTGCCGGTCATGCCGCCGGTCAGGATCACGACCCGCACCGCGGGGCTCTGCCACTCCGCGATCAGCGCCCCGAGCTCGCGCGTGCCGTCGGCGCAGAAGTAGTTCATCGGGGGGTTGGTGTAGGTCGCGACGACCACGCCGTCCTTCGCTGCGGTCTGCCACATCGGCATCGATGCCTCCCTCGGACGTTCCGTCCGTCGTTAGTGCGAGCGGCGGGTCTTCCGCGTGCTCTCGCCCAGAAGCTGCAGATCCAGCAGATCCTGCGGACGCCCGGACGCGCGCTTGTTGCGCTCGAATTGCGCTCGACCCAATACGCCCACCCGATGGGGGCCGAAGTGGACGGTGCGCCGGCCGCGCCACGCCTCGGCGAACGAGACGCCGCTGATGCTGGTCATGACGTCGATGCGGAGCGGCGGTCGACCGAGGGTGACCATCCTATCCGGTGTCGCGAGCTCCTTCGTCTTCCGCGCGAGCGCGGCGAACCCGAACGCCTTCAATGCTCCCGCGAGCCGCGCGGCGTTCTCCGGGGTCGCGTCGACGAAGAGGTCGAGGTCACCGGTCGCGCGCGGTCGACCGTGTACGGCTAGGGCGTGCGCGCCGACGATCAGGAAGCGGACCCGTGCGCCGCACAGTAATCCGATGAACTCGCTCCATTCGGGCGGCAGTGTCATCGTAAACCCCCCAGGTCAGTCGACGCAGCGTTTCGACGGCGGCGAGACGCTCGTCGACCGGCCGCGACAGCCAGTACCGCGCTTCGTCCCGGCTGGCCTCTTCCGGCGTCGTCCACTTCCACTGCGGCATGGGCGCGGAGTTTCGCATACGGCCGCGACCCTGGCGAGCCGGAGCCTGGCGGTCGCAATCCGTCAGGGCATCACGAAGCCATCCGCGAGGACGAGAAAACCTTCCGTGTTGTCCGTGCGCAGTCGGACGATCGCCTGATACTCGGGCGAGTCGTACCACGCGCGCGCCGCCTCCTTGGAGGGGAACCTCGCCACGACCGTCACGCTGGACGGCTGCCCCTCGATTGCTTCGCTGGCGTAGTCGGCAACCAGAATCTCTGCGCCATGAGCAGCCAGGGTCGGCAAGACGGCGGACGGATAGGCGCCGTACGCCTCGGGGTTGGTGATGCGATAGTTCGCTATGAGATAGGCGGCCATGTTCATCCTTTCGATTCCGTGAGCAGCGTCTCGACGCGCTCGGCGTGACCCGTGGGCCCATTTTGGTGAAGAGTCGATGCGCGTCGCGGAGCCACTGCTCACGGCCCGCCGCATCGGAGACGACGCCCGCGAGACGGGCGCGCTCGACGAGGATCTGCGGCTCGTAGGCGCGCGCGCCGGTCGTGCGCACCAGCTCCGTGGCGCGGTCCAGCGCGGACTTGATTTCCTTCCGCGCGTGCGCGCCCTCGAGCGCGAGCCACACCCGGGCGCAGGCGCGCTGCGCGCGCACCGCGGCAACCAGCATCTGCATGCGCAACGCCCGCCGCAGAAGCGCGCGGCCTCGCCGTTCTCATGCTGGCAGGACGGGCATGGCATCTCGAGCCTGTTCAGATCGGGTAGGTCGCGATGCCGAGACGTCCCGCTACGGCCAGCATGCGCGCGTCGTAGGTGGCGAGGCGGACCTCCTGGCCCTGACGTCGCAGAAAATCGACCGAGGCCAGATGCAAGGCGTCGAACGTGCGGACCGGAACCGGGAACGGCTCGAGGGCCCGTGCGAGCACCGGAGCGGTCAGTTCGAGGAGCGCGATCCGTCCGAGGAGATGCCGTACGTCGTCGGCGTGCGACCCGCCGAGTCCCCGCGCGTGCACGCGGGTCCACAGCTCGTATTCGAGCAGTCGGCTAGATACGAGCGACTCGCCCCACAAAGCATCCGGCGGCGTGCGGTCCTCTGCCAGGAGCTGCGCCAGCGCGACGGACGTGTCGAGGTAGATCACCGGTCGGCTCGGTCGGCGACCAACTCTGCGAGGAGGACGTCGAGGCGGGCCACCGGCCGACGCGGCGGGGGGACCGTCGTGGCGAGCGTCGGCGGCGTGAGCCACCCCTTTCGCACGGCCTCCGCGAGGTTCGCGTCGTCGAGAAACTCCGCGCGCCCGTGTTGCGGGGGAACTAGCTCGGCAACAACGCGATCGCGGTCAGTGACGAGGATGGTCTCGCCGCCGGCGGCGAGACGCACGTACTCGCTCAGCTTGTTCTTGAGCGTCTTGAGCCCGACGGCGCGCACGAATCGAGGGTAGCCTCTGGAAGCTACCTTGATCAATCGGCGTGGTGTGGAGCGTCCTGCGCCAGCCGCTCGACCTGCGCCGTCGCACCCATCGCGGCGTACAACCGTCGGGCCGCCTCGATCTCGCACTGCGCCGCACCCGCGTCACCGCGCAGGCGCGCCAGGTGGGCGCGGCATTCGTGCACCTCGGGTTGGTAGGCCAGGGCGCCGGTTTCGTCGATCAGTTCCTGGGCGCGGATGAGCGCCTGTTCGGCGCGCGCCAGCGCAGGCGCCGAGCCACGTTGGATCTGGGTGTGGGCGAGCACGAGGTGCGCCTGCGCCTCGTCACATCGGGAGTGTCGCGCGGCCGCGGCCGTCACCGCTGCTTGCGCGTCCTGTTCCGCCCGATCCAACTCGCCGCTCCCAAGGCACGCCCTGGCGAGCTCGGCGAGCACCTTCCCTTCGAACATGCGATTGCTTCCTTCGTACGACACGCTTAGCGCGTGTTCCAACGTCGTGATGGCTGCGTCCCACCCGGTATTGAGGCGATGCGCGATCCCAAGCGTCAGGAGTCCAACGAACAGCGATTGCGGGGTCGTGGTTTTCGCGCCCGACTCCTGGGCAGACCGCGCGTGGTCGCGGGCGGCGCTCCTAGCGTCGCGCAAGACGTCCGCCTCGAGGCGGGGTATCTGCAGCCAGGTGAGCACCTCGTTGTCGCCGTACTCCCGCGCCAGCTCCTCCGCGCGTTCGCACACCGCCATCGCCTCGTCGAGACGCCCGAGCCGTAACAGCATCCACGCTTGTGTATTCAAGATGCCGAGGAATGGACTGTAGCCGGTGAACTCCATCCCGAGCGCGGGATCGGCGGGCAGCGTCCGGCAGGCCGTCTCGCAGGACGCGAGCCCTTCGGCGAGACGGCCGGCGAAGATGCAGCCGTACCCCAGATAGGCGCGTTGCGCGATCTGCAGTCCCTGGTCGTCGGTTTGGTCGGCGAGTCGCGTCGCCTCGCGGGCGTAGCGTGCGTACTCGTCCGAGTCCCCGCCCACGAGGCCGAGGGCGCACCCATAGGTGCCGTGGAGGGCCGCTTGCGCTCGCACGTCTCCGGCCTCCTCGGCCAAGCGCCGTCCCTCTTCGAAGATCTCCGTGGCGTCGGCGATCGGTGTTCCGAGCCGCCAGGACAGATTGAGATTCCCGACGCATGCCTTGATGGCGAGGCGCAGGGGCTCATCGGTATGCGCGAGTGGTCGCAGCAGGCGGCGCACGCGCCCCCAATGCCGCATCCCCTCAGCGGCGTTGGTGACCCCGGCCCATTCGGCCGCGCGTTGGTGCCACAGCGCCGCCTGCCAGGGCTCGCCGGCGTGCTCGCAGTGATGTGCCAGCAGCGCCGCCTTCTCGTCGAGCTTCTCGGCGTAGAGCTCGACGATCGCCTGCGCCACTGCCGCGTGCACGCGTGCGCGGCGCTCGCGGAGGAGCGTGTCGTAGGCCACCTGCTGCGTCAGCGGGTGCTTAAAGGTGTACTCGGCAATCGGGTAGAGCGCCTGCTCGTAGACGAACTCCGCCCGCGCGAGCGCACGAAGCGCAGTAGCGACGTCGGCCGGCGCCGCGTCATGCGGCACGACGCCCGCGAGCACCTGCACCAGAACGGGCTCGCTGAACTCCTTGCCGATCACGGCGGCGGTTTGCAGCACCTGCTTCTCGCGCTCCGCCAAGCGATCGATACGTGCCGCCAGCACGGCATGCACACTGGCGGGGACGTCGAGTGTCGCCACCGGCGCGGTCAACCGATAGTCGCCGGCGCTCCCCTCGAGCTTCCCTGACTCGATCAGCGCTTGCACCACCTCTTCGGTGAAGAAGGGATTACCGCCGGTGCGTGCGTGGATCACGTCCGAGAGACCGCCGGTGCTTGGGTCGGCGCCGAGCAGGCTTTCGAGGAGGTGACGCACCGCCTGGGTACTGAGCGGCGCGAGCGGCAACTGCTGGTAGTACGACTTGCGCAGCCAGGGCGCTTCGAACTCCGGGCGGAAGTTGACGAGCAACACAAAGCGCGTCCCGGCGACCGCCTCCACCCACTGCTCCAGCCAGGCCGCGCTGGCGCCGTCGATCCAATGCAGATCCTCGATCAGCGCCACGGTGTCCTCGGCCCCGTGCTGCACGAGCGTCCGGAGCACGCCGAAGAGCTGGCGCTGCTTCAGCTCGGAGTCGAGCTGGGGCGCCGGGTGATCCGGATCGGAGACGCCGAAGAACTCGAACAGCACCGGCAGGACCGCGCCGTACCTCTCGTCGAGTTGGAGCAGGTGTCCGGCGAGCTTCTCCCGCGTCTCTTGGTCCGAGTCCTGCTCGGTGATGCCGTAGTAGTGGCGGAAGACCTGGAGGATCGGCAGCAGGGGAACGTTCTTGCCGTAGGGCGGGCAGCGTCCCTCGATCACCCGCATGCCGGCGGCGCGGCAGCGTTCGGCGAACTCGAAGCAGAGGCGACTCTTGCCCGTCCCCGCCTCGGCCACGACCCCGATCACCTGGCCGTTGCCGGCGCGGGCCCGTGCCAGCGCCGTCTCCAGCACGTCCATTTCGACGCCGCGGCCGACGAAGCGGGTGAGGCCGCGCGCTCGCGCGACCTCGAGGCG
>JBDSJB010000491.1:0-2742 GCA_039917665.1 Binatia bacterium | reverse complement strand
GGCAGCCGCTGGACGTGCGCGTCGAGGATGCCGAGCACGCGGCGATAGCTCGCCTCGATCAGCGGCCCGGTCGCGGCATTCGAGCCGACGACGGCGAGCCGACCGATCTGCCGGTCGCCGAAGGCTTGTGCCGCACGCGCGAGCTGATCGGGCGGCAGGTCGAGGTTCATGTCGCAGGGCAGTACGTGCGCCGCCTTCGCGGCGTCGGCCGCGTAGGCCCAGCGGTAGTGGAACATCGCCTTGGTGAGCCACTCGTCGGCGTAGTCCTCGACCAGGGCATCGAGGAACGCGACGGCGGGATCGGGCGGCGTCACGGCGCGTTCGGCAAAGTCCGACTCGAGCCGACGGATCTGGAACGTCGAGTCGATCATCGCCGTGTCGCCCTCGGCCGACGGCAGCACCAGCACCGGGATCAGCGCGACCGGCACCGACGGCGTGTCGCGGTCGGCCGGCGAGCCGCGCAGGATCCAACGGAAGGGGATGCGGCGATAGCGCAGCAACGCGCGCATCTTTCGGCTGTAGGGCGAGGCGAACGCGCCGACCAATGTGAGCGTGCTCATCGGGACTCCTTCCGGGTCTTGCCGCTGCTGGCGAGCAGCGCCGTCACGGTACGCTCGACGATCGCCGTCGCTCGCACGCGGCTCAGGCGCTGATCAGTCCGCAGGCGGACCCAGGCCTCGAACGACATCGCGAGGTCGACCGCTTCGAGGAGGTCGGGCTCGAGCCGGGCGAGCTCGGGAAGCCACCGCAGCAGTCGCTCGCGGAGCTCGCGGACCAGCAGGCTCTGCTGGCTCCGCACGAACGCCGATCGGCCACGGTGCAGATCGCCCGAGCGCTTGTAGGGCGCGATGCGGTCGAAGAGCACGGCGCGTTGGCGGATCAGATCGCGCATGCGCGTCGGCAACGGATCGCTGGCGTGGGGCTCGCGGACGAGCGGCAACGCTTCCTGACGGACCCGCGCATCGAGCGAGGCGAACAGGCTGTCGATGTCGGAGAAGTGCCGGAAGACGCTCCGCAGCGCGACGCCGGCGCGCGCCGCGATCTCCTGCGCCGTCGGCTGCAGCACGCCCTCTCCCACGAGTGCATACATGGCGGCCTCGATCGCGGCCCGGCTGCGCGCGGAGCGCCGGGCGCGGCCGTCGCTCGGGATAGGCAGAGGAGGGCGAGCGGGCGCGCGAGTGGTTGCCCGAGTTGTTGCCATATCCGGATAATATGTCATACACAGTGCCAATACCAAGCGGCGGCGTCTCGCAGCTCTTCGCCCGCTTCGTCGCGCTCAGGAGACGACCCCATGTCCGAGAACGACCCTTCGAAGACGGCAGGACGGAAACGCGGGCTCGGCCGCCGCCAGTTTCTCCTCGGCGCGGCCGGCGGCGCGGCGGTGACGGCGCTCGGCGCGGCCGGCGTCGTGACGGTCCGCGAGAAGCAGCGGAAGCTGCTCACGCCGAAGGCCGTCGACGGCGGCAAGCCCGCCGAGATCGCCGAGTCGTTCGCCGACTCGCGCCCCGCGTATGCGAGCGAGACCCCGGCGCCGGCCGGCGCTCCGAACATCGTCGTGATCGTGCTCGACGACGTGGGCTTCGCCGACCTCGGCGCGTACGGCAGCGAGATCCGCACGCCGAGCGTGGACACGCTCGCCGCCGACGGTCTCCGCTACGCGAACTTCCGCACCTGCGCGATGTGCTCGCCGACGCGCGCCGCGCTCATGACCGGCCTGAATCATCACTCGGCGGGCATGGGCTGGCTGGCCGACGTCGACAGCGGCTATCCGGGCTACCGCGGCGACATGACGCTCGACGCCGCCACCCTCGCCGAGGTCCTGCGCGATCGTGGCTGGTCGACGATGCACGTCGGGAAGTGGCACGTGAACCTCGCGGCGTCGTGCGGCCCGACGGGCCCGTACCACAATTGGCCGACCAATCGCGGGTTCGAGCGGGCCTATTGGTTCCAGGGCCACTCGACGGACTACTTCAAACCTTCTGAATTGATCGACGGCGTGGCGCCGGTCGAAGCGGACGAGCAGGACGACTACTTCGTGAACGACGCGCTGACCGATCGCGCGATCACGTACATCCAGACCCAGAAGACGATTTCCCCGGACAAGCCCTTCTACCTGCAGCTCTGCTATCCGGCGGCGCACTCGCCGCTGCAGGCCCGCGCCCGCGATCGCGACGCGTATCAGGGCCAGTACGATTCCGGCTGGGACGCCGTGCGTGCCAAGCGGCTCGAGCGCCAGCGCGCGCTCGGCCTCGTGCCGCCGACCACGCAGCTGCCGCCGCTCTCGCCCGGTGCCGATCCGTGGGCCACGCTCGATGCGACGCAGAAGAAGGTCTACGCGCGGTACATGGAGTGCTACGCCGGCCTGATCACCAACCTCGACGCCAACATCGGCCGGTTTCTCGCGGCGCTCGACGCCGGTGGCTGGCGCGAGAACACGCTCGTCGTCCTCTTCTCCGACAATGGCGGCTCGGCCGAAGGCACGCCGACCGGCACGCCCAACGTCTTCGCGGCCGCATTCGGCCGCCCGGTGCCGGTCGACGAGGCCGCCAAGCTCTACGACGTGATGGGCGGTGACACGACCTTCCCGCACTACCCGATCGGCTGGGCTTGCGCGTCCAACACGCCCTATCGGCTCTACAAGCAGTACGCGCACCTCGGCGGCGTCGCCGACCCGCTCGTCGTGTCGTGGCCGAAGCGGATCGCGGCGCGCGGCGAGATCCGTTCGCGCTTCGTGCACGTCGT
>JBDSJB010000490.1:0-7299 GCA_039917665.1 Binatia bacterium | reverse complement strand
TCGGCATCGCGGTCGGCGAGGCCTTCACCTTCTCGCACCCGTGGAAGGCCGACGACGACCTCGCCGAGTACGACCAAAAGTTTGGCCAGAGCGCCGACCTCGCGCCGAAGAAGGTGAGCTGGGAAGTCGCGCCGCGGCTGGGCGGGGTGGCGTTTCAGCTGAAGTTCTAGGCGGACGTCGCGGCGCCGGCCTTCACTCCCCCCGAAACCGCTCCTTGGTGAACCGCCCAATCGCACCGACGTCGACGTTCGGCGCGCGGTACGCGACGTAGCCGTCGGGCCGGATCAAGAAGAGCGCCTGCTGGACCTGGCGCGAGAGGCCGTACGCGCTGAAGACCTGCGGGGACTCGGCTTGGAGCAAGCGCGCGTCGCGCCCGACGAGCGAGCGCGCGATCAGATGGACACCGACGTCGAGGCCGACGAGATCTGGGAACGCGTCGAGCTCGGCGCGGAGGTGCGCGATCTCGTCACCGTCGAGGGGGAGGCGTGAGAGCGCGAGCAGGTGGAAGCGATAGCCGTCGAGCAGGTCGAAGACGCGCTGCTCGGCGCTGATGGTGGCGTCGGGGGCGCGGCGGCCGGCGGTGATGCCGTGGCGCCACGTTCGCGGTGGGGCAATCAATCCCGGCGCGTTTGCGTCGATGCCCGGCGCGTCGTGGACGAACGGGCTCGTGTGGTAGCGAATCCCGAGCTGCGACACGAAATGAAACGCGATCGCCCGGGCGCGGGCTGAGCGCGTGATCAGTGGGGCGAGCAGCGGCAAGACGACGTTCCGGACGCGCGCCACCCACGGCTGCTGCGAGCTCATGCCGGCGAAGAGCCGGTCGGTTCGTTGCAGGATCTTCTGCCCGATCGGCCGGCGTTCGCTGTCGTACGTCGCGAGCAGCGCCGCGGGGGCGCGGTGCTGGATCACGAGCGCGAGCTTCCAGGCGAGGTTCGCGGCGTCTTGCAGGCCGGTGTTCATGCCTTGGCCGCCGGCGGGACTGTGGATGTGCGCGGCGTCGCCGGCGACGAACGCGCGCCCCTCGCCGTAGCGATCGACGCCGCGGTGATGCAGGCGATAGCGCGTCACCCAGAGCGGGTCGCGGAGCGTGACGGGAATCTTCGCGACCCCGCGGAGCGCGGCCTCGACCTCGTCGAGGGTTGCGGGCGCGGAGCCGACCGGCGCGTCGTTGCTCGCTTGCTCGTCGAACGGCTGGATCGCGATGATGCGGCCGACCTCGCGCCCCCGGAGCGGCAAGAAGACGGCGAGATTGCGGTCGCCGACGAAGATCTTCAAGCGATCGTGGTCGAGCGCCCAATCGACGCGGCAGTCGGCCAGGAGAAATCCTTGGGGATAGGGTGCGCCTTCGAAGCGCAGCCCGAGCGTCCTTCGCACGATGCTGTGCGCGCCGTCGGCGCCGACGACATAAGCGGCCGACACTTCGAGCCGCGACCCGTCGCTCCGCGTTGCGCGCACGACGACGCCGCTCGGGGATTGCCGGAAGTCGGTCACCTCGACGTCGTGCTCGACGGTGACGCCCTGCCGGCGGAGGTCGTCGGCGAGGATCGCCTCGATGTCCCACTGCGGCACCATCAGCACGAAGGGATACGGCGTGTCGTCGCGGCCGATGTCGGCGATGTCGATTTCGCCGACCTGTGCGCCCTCGACGAAGATCTGCGCGCCGGCGGCGATCAGCCCGCGTTCCATGAAGGCGTCGCCGAGGCCGATCGCGCGCAGCAACTCGAGCGAGCGCGCGTGGACGGCAAACGCGCGCGACTCGTGGGCTTGGGCGGCGGTCTTGTCGAAGATCCGCACCGAGATGCCGAAGCGGCGGAGCAGCGTCGCGGCCATGAGCCCCGTCGGACCGGCGCCCACGATGACGACGTCGGGGGCGGGCGGTATGGGTGCGGTCTGCACGGGTTATCTTTCGGCGAGCGCGAGGACGCGACGTGCTGCGGCGGTGGGCGACATCCGTCCTTCGGCGACGGCGGACTCGAGGTCGCCGAGCTCGGCGCGGACGTCCGCGCGCGCGAGGAAGCGCGACTTGATGCCTTCCTCCACGACGTTCCAGAACCACACGCGCTGCTGCTCGCGGCGCTTGGCATCGAGCTCGCCGGTAGCGCCGAGCTTGGTGTGATGATCCTGGATGATCCGCCAGATCTCGTCCATGCCGCGGCATTCGATCGCGCTCAGCGTGACGACCGGCGGATCCCATGTCGGGCTCGTATGGCGGAACAGGTTCAGCGCGGCGATGTACTGGGACGCCGCTTGCTGCGCGAGCGCCACGTTCCCGCCGTCGGCCTTGTTGATGGCCAGCGCGTCGGCGATCTCGAGGATGCCCTTCTTGATGCCTTGCAGCTCGTCGCCGGCGCCGGCGAGCATCAGCACGAGGAAGAAGTCGACCATCGCATTCACCGCGATCTCGCTCTGGCCGACGCCGACCGTTTCGACGATCACGACGTCGTAGCCGGCGGCCTCCGTCACGAGCATCGCCTCGCGCGTCCGGCGCGCGACGCCGCCGAGCGAGCCGCCGGACGGGCTCGGCCGGATGAAGGCGTCGGGCGTGGCCGAGAGCCGCGCCATGCGGGTCTTGTCGCCGAGGATGCTGCCGCCGGTGCGGGAGCTCGACGGGTCGACGGCCAGCACTGCGACGCGGTGCCCTTGCCCGATCAGATAGAGCCCGAAGGCCTCGATGAACGTGCTCTTGCCGACGCCGGGGACGCCCGTGATGCCGACGCGAATCGCGTTGCCGGTGGTCGGCAGCAACGCTTCGAGCAGACGCTGCGCGGCGTCCTGGTGGTCACGGCGCGTGCTCTCGACGAGGGTAATTGCTTTCGCGAGCAGCCGGCGGTCGCCGGCGCGGACGCCGTCAACGAGCTGGGTGACGTCGATCATGAGGCGGCCTGTGGGGCCGCACCGAGGGGCCGGAAGCAGAGGATGTCGATACCGGGGACGGCGGTGCCGGGACACCGTGGATACCGCGCGGCGAGCGCGCGCCTCAGCTCGCCGTCCGGGTCGCTCAGCCATGCGCGGCCGAACAGGAAGATCGCGCGCTCGCGGCCACCGAACGGCAGCGCCTCGACGAGGGCGGGGACGTTTGCGGTCGTGACGGCGCGGCGTTCGGCGGGATACGAGCGGAAGTGGCGCTCCGGCCAATGGAAGCGCGCGAGGCGCTCCATCTCGTCCGACGTGATCAGGATCTCCTCGTCGGGAGGGACGTTGGCGTCGAGCCAGCGGCCTGCGGCGTAGACGTCCTCGCGGCCGTGGTCCGTGTCGGCAAGGTGCCGCACGGTCGCCCAAGCCATGACGATGGCGAGCACGACCGTCGCGCCGCCACGGACGGAGCGGAGCTCGTCGGGAGCCATGCCGGCGGCGACGACGATCAAGAGCGGCGCGAACGCCGCCGCGAAATAGCGCGGATGGACGCCCGCCCCGGCGACGAGGCGATAGAGGAACGGTGTGAGCAGGGCGACGCCGAACGCGGTCAGGAGGAGAACCCGCGCTGGGATCGTGAGCGCGCGCAGTCCCGCAACGGCGACGATGGCAAACGCCGGCAGCGCCGCGAGGGCCATTGGCAGATAGGGGAGGATGGCCTGTGCCCCGAGGGTGTGCAGCTCCTCTGAGCTCGGCATCAAGGTGTAGCCGGTGAGCATCGACCAGACGACGCCCGGGAGCGCGGTGCCGCCGAACGCATAGTCGCCGCCGAACACGACGCGCGACGCGCGAGCCGCCGCGAGCACGATCGCGCTGCAAGCAGCGCCGGCGACGGCGCCGGCCGGCAGCCACGCCGCGATCGGCCGCGGGCGAAGGAGCAGCAGCGCCAGTCCTTCGCCGGCCAGCAAGAAAATACCGTAGTAGTGCGTCGCGACGACGGCGATCGCACCCGCGACCCAGAGGACGCCGAGACGGCGCGAGCGGCCGGTGACGAAACGCACGAGCAAGAGCAGATCGGCCATCGCGAACATGGAGAGCAGCGCGTACGGCCGTGCGTCCTGCGCGTGCTGGATGAGAAACGGCGAGATCGCGGCGAGCCATGCCGCCGTGCGGGCGACGCGGTCACCGGCGAGGATGCGGGCGATCGCCGCGATCAAGGGAATACAGGCGGCGGACGCGAGCACGCCCGGGACGCGCAACGCGAACGGCGAGAGTCCTGCCACCTCGGTCCAGGCCTTCAGCGTCGCGTAATAGATCGGGGCCTGGTTGTCGGCGGCGACGCGCCCTGGAAGCTCGCTCCACGGCACGAGCACGTGGCCGAACGTGAAGGTCTCGTCGAACCAGAGCGCGGCGGCCCCGAGATTGACGAAACGCAATGCCAGGCCGACCGCAACGGCGGCGATCACCCAAGGGTCGAAATGTCTCTGGCCCACGCGGTGGCACACCATATGCGAGCTTGAAGCGGGTCGCTACGGAGGAAAGCGCCCGGCTCGCGCGCGCTGCCCAATCGCGCGGCAGCGCGATGCCGTCGCCGACGTCACCGCCGACGCGTCCCGTCCGTCGCCGCGACGTTTCCCGCTGGCATGAGGGTTGCTGTTTCGAGGTTCGACGCGACGGTGCCCCGAATGAACGACCCCGACCATACGCGCCTCTCGGGGCTCGATCAGTCGTTCCTGCACTTCGAGACGCCGAACGCCTACATGCACGTGGCGCTGACGGCGATCTTCGAGCCCGGATCGCTCGGTTCGCAGCGCGGTGGCATCGACTTCCCGCGGATTCGCCGGCACGTCGCGTCCCGGCTGCACCTGATTCCGCGCTACCGCCAGTGCCTGCACTACACGCCGATCCTGAACGAGCCGCTCTGGGTCGACGACACCGCGTTCGACCTCGAGTACCACGTTCGTCACAGCCACCTGCCGGCGCCGGGCAGCGACGCGCAGTTGAAGACGCTCGTCGCGCGCTTGCTCGAACGGCCGCTCGATCGCCGCCGACCGCTCTGGGAAGCGACGTTCATCGAGGGGCTGCCCGACGGACGCTTCGCGATGCTGATCAAGATCCACCATTGTCTCGTGGATGGCATCGCCGGCATGGACATTCTCGCGGCGCTCCTCGATCCCGCGCCGACCACGCGGCTCGATCCGCCCGAGCCCTGGACGCCGGCACCGCCGCCGAGCGCCACGAGGCTGATGCGCGACGAGATCCGGCACCGCGCGGCGGCTTCGTTCGGCGCGTTGCAGCGCCTGCCCGCGATGCTCGCGAGCGGCGGGGCCGAGGTGGGCGGACGTCTCGCGCAGCTCGCCGGACTCGTGCGGACCGGGCTTGGTCGCGTCGCGGACACGTCGTTCAACCAGGCGATCGGACCGCATCGCCGCGTCGAGTGGGTGAGCTTCGAGCTCGAGCACGTGAAGGAGGTGAAACGCCGGCTCGGCGGCACGGTGAACGACGTCGTGCTCGGCATCGTGGGAGGCGGCCTTCGCCGTGTGTTGCGCCGCGCCGGCGACGACACGAACGGAACGCTCCGGGCCCTGGTGCCCGTCAGCACGCGGGCGACGACCGAACGCGGCGAGACGGGCAATCGCGTTTCGGCCTGGATCGCCGATCTGCCCGTCGACGAGAGCCGCGTGCTCGAACGCCATGGCCGCATCGTCGCGACGACGGCGGCCTTGCGGAGCAATCAGGAGGAGCAGGCGACGTCGCTGCTGGTCGAGACGGCCGAGTGGACGCCGCCGATCGCGATCGCAATGTCGGTGCGGCTGATTCGTCAGGTCCGGCTCTTCAACGTCATCGTCACCAACATTCCCGGACCGGCGTTTCCGCTGCACCTACAGGACGCGCGAATGGTGGAAGGCCATCCGCACGTGCCGCTCTTCGACAATCAGGGCCTCGGCATTGCGCTCCTCAGCTACGACGGCCGGCTCTCGCTCGGCCTCGTCGCCGACTGGGACGTCGTGCACGACCTGGCCCAGGTCGCCGACGACATGGAAGCCGCGTTCAAGGAGCTCTGCGACGCCGCCGGCATGAAGGAGCGCGCCGAGATCGCCGCGCCCGCTCGCGCAGAACCCGTAGCCGATCTGCAATCCGGTGCCGACGTCCGGACTTCCCGTCGCGAGCCCAGCGGACACAAAGGTGCTGAAGAGCCCGTGCGCGCGCATGCGCATTGAGCGGAAGGGAATGACTTCGATCGTCTTCGGCACGAGCCGTACGCTCGTCGTCGACCGGAGCTAGCGCGAGCTGTGCGGCGTCACTTCGCGGAGACGGCGCTCGAGGAAGCGTCGCTCGCCGTCGTTGCCGCCGAGCACGAGCGCGCGTCGGTAGCTCGTCGCCGCGTCGGCGAAACGGCCGGAACGGCGGAAGAGATCGGCGCGGGCGGCAGCGAGGAGATGATAGTCCTCGAGCTCGCCGCGGGCCTCGAGCGCGTCGAGGAGCGCCAAGCCACGGTCGGCACCGTCGGCCATCGCGACCGCGATCGCCCGGTTCAGCTCGACGACCGGTGAAGGCGTCACCGTCGCCAGGAGTCCGTAGAGCGTCGCGATCTCGCTCCACGCGGTGTCTGCGGCGCGGGTCGCCCGGCCGTGCACGGCGGCGATCGCCGCTTGCAGAGCGTACGGCCCGAGCGTGCCGCCGCGAATGACGCCTTCGAGGAGCGTGATGCCCTCGTCGATCTTCGCGCGGTCCCACGTCGTACGGTCTTGCTCGTCGAGCGGCACCACGTCGCCGCGCGCATCGAGGCGCGCGCGCCGCCGGGCGTCGGTCAGTAGCAAGAGCGCGAGCAAGCCGGCCGTCTCGCTCGTCTCCGGGAAGAGCCGCACGAGCAGGCGCGCCAGGCGAATGGCGTCGGCGCAGAGATCAGCGCGAATCGGCGCGTCGCCCTGGGTCGTCGCGTGGCCTTCGGTGAAGATCAGGTAGACGACCGCCATCACCGCTTCGAGGCGTTCGGGAAGATCGTGAGCGTCGGGGATGCGATAGGGAATGCCGGCGTCGCGGATCTTCTTCTTCGCGCGCACCAGCCGTTGCGCGAGCGTCGCGACCGGCAACAGAAACGCCCGGGCAATCTCCTCGGTGGTGAGACCGCCGAGCGTGCGGAGCGCCAGCGCCACCTGCGTCTCGATGGCGAGCGCCGGGTGGCAGCACGTGAAGAGCAGGCGCAGCAGGTCGTCGGGGATCGGCTGACCCTCGTCGACGGGGTCGTGGACGCTGCGCTCGATCTCCGCGATCTCGGCGACCTTCCCGAGCTTCTCGTTGTAGAGGCTGCCGCGCCTGAGACGGTCGATCGCTTTGTGCTTGGCCGTCTGCACGATCCAGGCGATCGGCTGATCGGGCGGGCCCTCGCGCGGCCACTGGTCGAGCGCGGCCGCGAATGCCTCCTGCACCGACTCCTCGGCGAGG
>JBDSJB010000489.1:0-4935 GCA_039917665.1 Binatia bacterium | reverse complement strand
CGCCGGAGGCCCGCGTGCGGGTCAGCCAATTGGTGTTCGGTCCGTACTCGCCGTTCCCCGTCGCCTTTCGCGTGATGGGGCCCGAGCCCGACACGCTCCGCGACATTGCGGCGCAGGTCCGGGCCGGGATGCAGGCATCACCGGAGATGAGAACCGTCAACACCGATTGGGGCGACCGCGTGCCCACGCTGCATTTCTCGCTCGATCAAGACAGGCTGCAGAGCATCGCCTTGACGTCCAGCGACGTCGCGGAGCAGCTCCAGTTCCTGTTGAGCGGCGTCCCGATCACCGACGTCCGCGAAGGCATCCGTTCGGTGCAGCTCATTGCCCGCTCCGCCGGAAACGCGCGGCTCGATCCGAGCCGGATCACCGATTTCACCTTGGTGGGAAGTGCCGGCCAACGGATTCCGCTGTCGCAGATCGGAACCGTGGAGATCCGCATGGAAGACGCGATCCGCCGTCGCCGCGATCGCACACCGACGATCACCGTGCGCGGAGACATCGCCGACGGCTTGCAGCCGCCGGACGTGTCCGCGGCTCTTTGGAAGGCGCTCCAGCCCATCGTCGCGAATCTGCCGGCGGGCTACCGGATCGAGGAAGGCGGCTCCAGCGAAGAGTCCCGCAAGGCCAATGGCGCCATCGCGCCGCTGTTCCCCATCATGATCGCCCTCACGCTGATCACGATCATCTTCCAGGTCCGGTCGATCTCCGCGATGGCGATGGTGTTCGCAACAGCACCGCTCGGCCTCGTCGGGGTCGTCCCAACCTTGCTGCTGTTCCATCAGCCGTTCGGGTTCAACGCGCTGATCGGTCTCATTGCGCTCGCTGGAATCCTGATGCGCAACACGCTGATCCTGATCGGTCAGATCCGCACCAACGAGGAGGATCAATTGCCGCCGTTCGACGCGGTCGTCGAAGCCACCGTCCAGCGCGCCCGTCCGGTCATCCTGACGGCGCTCGCCGCCATGCTGGCGTTTATTCCGCTTACGCATTCGGTCTTCTGGGGAACGCTGGCGTACACATTAATCGGTGGAACATTCGCCGGGACAGTCCTCACCCTGGTGTTCCTGCCGGCGTTGTACGCCATCTGGTTCAAGATTGATCCGACGACGGCGGAACGGGAACTCGGTCCTTCAATTCGAACGGCGCGTGTCGCCTAGCATGGACAACGAGCTGCGACGAGTTCGAGGCGCTCCACCTGCGTCGCTCGCCGGTGAGTAGCCCGCTGCCGAACTCTCGGCGGCTGTTGCGAAGGTAGCGTAGCGGGAGCAGGAAATGATTGAACGCGCGCTACGCCGCGCGTCACTCCGCAACGTTACTGCCCCCGCGCTCGCATGCTGCCCACCGAGCTCGACGTTGAAGCGAGGCTTGCGGGGGCGAAAACTGGAACCTTGTGGGAACCTTCGCCGACGACGAATCGAACGACGTTGCTCCGATAAAGAAAAGCCCCGCGAGTCGGGGCCTTCAGAGAGAGCGGGCGACCGGGGTCGAACCGGCGACGTCCAGCTTGGGAAAGAGACCAAAGCGAACGTCCAAGAGTTCAATCGGTCAGCGTAAATGCGACAGTTCAAGATCTTGGGGCGGTTCACGGCTTCAGGGAGCTTCACCGACTTTCGCCCCGTTTCGCGGCTCAACCGGCACCATTACCGGCACCAGATTCACCCCGCGAGAGTGGCAGCATCGAGCGCGCCTTCGCGGTGGAACGTTCGCTCCAGGCCGCCCGCGTCCGGATGGAGAAGCTCATCGGGTGCCATCGCCACGACGCGCACACTGGCAGCTTGACGATGTGCATCCATGGTGCCACTTTGGCACCATGGCTACTGGTGGAGCGAACGCCCGTCTCGTGGCCCGCATTCCCCCACGCGTGCGCAAGACGATCCAGGCTGCCGCGGACCTCCAGGGTACGAAGCTCAATCAGTTCGTAGTGCAGGCCGCATACCGGGAAGCCCAGGACGTTCTGGAACGGGAGACGACCCTGCGGTTGAACCGCGAGCAGACGCACCGTGTGTTCGCGCTGCTCGATCGGCCGCCGAAGCCGA
The DNA here is from genome assembly GCA_039917665.1 of Binatia bacterium. Lineage (GTDB taxonomy): Bacteria > Desulfobacterota > Binatia > UTPRO1 > UTPRO1 > UTPRO1. The sequence continues at coordinate 2,896 of JBDSJB010000489.1, read as the reverse complement.
ACACCAGGCTGCGCGCCGCAAAGGAACTCCACCGAAAACTCGTCCGTGCTTAGGATCGAGCCGCTGGGCTCGAATCACGACCGCGCCGGGTTCGACTGCGGCGTCCCTGCGCTCAACCGCTATCTGCGCGAGACGGCGCGCCAGCACGTCGCCAAGGGGATCGCGAGGACGTTCGTGCTCGTCGACGACAGAGTTGGCACGCCAAAGCCTGTGCACGGATTCTTCACCCTCTCGCTGTGCCAGGTGCTGGCTGACGAGGTCCCTCCGAAATGGGCGAAGAAGCTTCCCCGCCAGATCCCGGCCATGAGGCTCGGGCGGCTCGCCGTCGCGCGAACCCATCAGCGCGAGGGATTCGGAAAAATTCTCCTCGTCGAGGCAATCTATAAAGTGGCATCCGTGGCGAGCGCCGCAGGCGGCATCGGCCTGTTCGTGGATGCAAAGAACCCGGCGGCCGCCGACTTCTATACGCGCTTCGGCTTTGAGCCGACCCCGACGGAACCGCTCACGCTGTTCATGCCGATGGATACCGTGCGGCGGCTCGTGCAGCCGTAGGCTCATCGCACGAGCCCTGTTTAGGCTCCCCCGATTGTCAGCCGCGGCCGTATCCGTCGAGACCGGTCGGATGGGCACCGAAACAGTCACCTCGGAGGGTGGCGTCCGGTGAGTTCTCTCGACCACGGTTGGATTGGGCAGCGCCTCTCTTGCAGTGCTCGAGCTTCCGAATCCTGGGAGCTCACGTAGATCGGCATTGCGCCACCAACACCGCGGCGAGCTCGTGGGGCTGGAAGGTGAAGACCGCATGTTCGGAGGCGATCTCGATCGGCTCCACGCCCAGGCGCGCCGCCATCTCGCGCTGTTTCGCGGGCGGTATGACCTTGTCCTCCGTGCAGAGCACATAGGTGCGGGGCACGTCGGGAAGGGACCGGCTGGGCCAGGGCTGCTCCAACGCTGCCCAGCCCTGGGGTCGCTGCGTGGATCCGAGGAAGGCCAGATACGCCTCCCGCTCCTCCGGCGGCGCCAGCGCGGCCAGCATCTCCAGGTCGAACGACCGGCAGCCGTTGCCGTCGTCGCGTGAGACCGACAGCATCGTCTCGCGAACGTCGGCGCCAACGACCTCTGCGATCGAGCGCCCCGGCTCGGGAACGACCGCCGTCACGTACACCAGGTGGTCGACGCGGGTCCGGCCGGGCACGAGCGAGATCGTCGCGCCGCCCGCCGAATGGCCGACGACCACGACCGGCCCTGTGATCCCGGCCATCGCCTCGACCACCGTCTGGGCGTAGTCGTCGAGCGTCGCCGCCGGGTCCACGCACGGCAGGTCGACGGCGATCGCACGGTGACCGAGCGCCTCGAGCAAGGGAATCACCGGCGCCAGCTCAGCCGGGCTGCCGAACGCACCATGGACGAGAACGAACGTCGTCATCTCGATCTCCTCTCCAAACTGATCACGGATTCTGCTGCGCCGTTGCCCCACGGAATTTTGAGGACCAACGACCGGCGGACGGGACGCTACTCGTGTGAAAGATGCGAAGCCGAGCGACTTCGAGCGGCCGCGTTTGCATCCATGGCCTCCATTCGCATGGAGTCGGGCAGAGTTTGGGCAGAGCGCGAGCCCTATGGGAACTACGGGCTACCCGGGCCCTTCGCTTGTAGCTTGGACTCCTCGTTCTTCGTCGCCGCGTCGAACGTGGTCTCCCAGCAGGTCCCCGCGCCGTCCAGCTGCACGCGCAGCGGGAAGCTCCCGAGCGGGAGCGGCGGCAGGAGGGCCGCGACCCCTTTTGCGGCGAGCTTGATCTGCGCCTTGCCGTCGATGCCGGGCTTGAGCGTGAGACTGCCGCGCGTCTTGCTCTTGTACTGGAAGCCCGTTGCGCCGGGCGGATTGCCGAGCGCCTTCCAGCACGGCTTGCCATCGCAAACGCCGCCGGGAGCGAAGCGCACGTCGGTGCGGACCGTCGCGTTCGGGGTCTGGCCCTCGTAGATGCAGAGTCGGTACGCATCGGACGCAACGGGATCACCGAACTCGTTCGCCGCGGTGGCGGCACCGCTTGCCCACTTCCACTGGATCGCGTCCTTGGCGTTTGCCTTGTCGTCCTTGATCGAGACCGACGATTTGAGCGCTACCGTCGCGGTCCGGCAATCCTCACGGGGTTGCGCGGGACAGAGATCGACGGTCTCGACGTCGCAAGCGTCGCCGACGTTGTCGTGATCGCCGTCGGCTTGCGCCGGGTTGGCGAGCTCGGGACAGTTGTCGATCGCGTCCGGAACGCCGTCGTCGTCGCTGTCACGCTCCGGCACCCCGACCGTAACAGGCTCGGCCAGGCAGAGGGCGCCGGACGGACAGTCGTTGCCGTCCGGACGGCAGGTCGGCGGGGTGGTGAGCGTGCAGTAGCCGGTGACGCCGTTGCAGTACGATCCGACCGGACAGTCGGCCGGAACGCTGCACGCGAACGGATCGGTCGCACAGCGGCCGGCTGGGGTGGTGAACGCCGTCCCCTCGTCGATGATCTCCAGCGGATCCGACGTCGATTCGGGATCGACGGCGCCGACCACGGTGACCACGCCAGTACAGACGTCGAAATTCTGCAGCACGAGGCCGCCGATCACGCCGTTGCCGTCGAGGTCCTGGCTCTGGTCGCTCTCGAAGGTGAGGAAGCGGACGTCGCCGCCGTTCACGCGATAGGGCGCGCGCGGATCGCAGGCTTCGAGCCGGCACGGCGTCACCGCTTCCCCGAGGGCGTACGTCGTATTGGTCGTGATGTCGTACACGGAGAGCACGCCGTCGAGCGTATCGCCGTCGCCGTTCTGGTCGGCATCGTTCTCGGCCGCCTCGAGCGAGCGGAACGCCATCAGATGATGCGGGCCGCAGACGGTGCCGACGGGCTCGCCGAGCACGAGC
>JBDSJB010000488.1:0-15631 GCA_039917665.1 Binatia bacterium | reverse complement strand
TCACGCTGCCGTTGCCGACGGTCACGGTGCCGCTGCCGACGGTCACGCTGCCGACGGCGACCGAGACCCCGAGCCCGCTGCCGACCGCGACGCTCACGCTGCCCCTCCCGACGCTGACGGTGCCCGTCCCGACGGTCACGCTGCCGCTGCCGACGGCGACTGAGACCCTGAGCCCACTGCCGACCGCGACGCTCACGCTGCCCCTGCCGACGCTGACGGTGCCCGTCCCGACGATCACGCTGCCGCTCCCGACGGTGACCGCGACCGCGCTCGCGACGGTGACCGCGACCCCGACGCCGCTCCCGACCGCGACGCTGACCTTGCCGCTGCCGACGTTGACGCTGCCCCTTGCGACGATCGCACCGACGCCCACGGGCACCATCACGACGACGCCGACCCCGACCGCCACACCCAATTGCGGTGACGGTGTCATCGTTCCGCCGGAGACCTGCGAGATTGGCATCCCGTGCGGGCTCACGAACAACTGCGTCGGCTGCACGCTCTGTCTCTGATCTCTTCCGACCCTGACGCAGCTTCGGGGCCCAAAACCCGCGGAAGCCAGAGAACGGCTGAGTAGCCGGTACGGGCCTCGCTGCCCATGATTTTCGCGTGGGGAGCAGAGTCGCGGGCGGGAACAACCGATCGACGGTGTGGGTTCGTCTGCTGTGCGCGGCGAGTCTCTGAGCGCTGCCCGGCGACAATGATGCGCGGATGCGCTACTGCTCAGTCGGCTTTCGCTTTGAACTGATCGGTCTGATTGCGGAGCGTCGTGCTGTACTCGGCCTCGAAGCAGGCCCCGTTCGAGCCGACGAGCTGCACCTTCACCGGCAGCGTCGTGATCGGCAGGCTCGGCATGTTCAAGAGATCGCCGCGGCCCTTGAGCGTGATCTGCGCTTTGCCCGCGGCGCCGGCTTTGAGGACGATCTGTTGCACGCCCGCCGGCGTCAGGTCGCGGTCGACGTAGCGGAAGCCGCTCTTCGACTCGCGCCAGCACGGGCGCGGGCTCGCGGCGTTGCAGCTGCCGGCGGCGGGCATTGCCGCGGTCGCGATCAGATCGGCGTTGCCGTCGTAGATGCAGAGGGTGTAGCCGGTCGCGGTCACGGGATTGCCGAAGTCGGCCTTGGCCGTGGCCGCGCCCTTGATCCATTTCCAGAGGAGGCGGTCCTTGCCGTCCGGCGTGCGGTCGCGGAGCTGGAGCTGCGCCTTGCCCGCGACGCTCGGGAGCCGGCAGCCGGTTGCCGGTGCGGCGCCGCAGACGGCCAGGGCGGGCGTCGCGGTCGGAATCGGCGTCGGGAGTCCGGACACGTCGAAGGGAGCGGGTTTCCCGAGATTGCCGCGCTCGTCGACGCCTTGCACGGTGCCGCTCTGAATGCCGGGCGGGATGGTGAGCGTCTCGCTGCCGCCGGCGGCTTGCGTCGCGGGGAGATCGAGCTCGCCGCCCGTATGCACCACGCGATAGTGATCGACCTGACCGGCGTACCAATCGTCGCCCGGTGCGGTGAAGCTGATGGTGTGCGGGCCGACGTTGCTGCCGAGCGTTCGAAGGATCCCGGGCGGGCGGCTGTCGACGCCATAGCGGCCCGTGTTCCATTCGTCGTGGCGGTAGCGCCACCATTCGACGTTCGACGCGGCGGTGCCGGCCGTGTGCCAGACCATCGTGTTGCCTTCGCGGGTGTTACCGACGATCTCGATCGTGCCGTCGGAGTCGAGGTCGCCGGCGCTCGGCGACCAGAGCATCCAGCCGCTCGTGAACTTCGGGAAGCGCGCGAGAAGCGCCTGCAGCCCGCCGGCGCCGAAGGCGTGCAGGCTGCTCGAGTCGCCGGCATCGACGATCTCGGCGAGCCCGTCGCCGGTCACGTCGACGAAGATCGGCGCGCCGAGGAAGTTGAGGCCTTGGAAGTTCGCCGGGAAGCCGGGCACGACGGTGCCCGTCAGGGCGGTCCAGGCGCGCTCCTTGTTGATGATCGGGAGGCCCGAGCCGGCGGTCAGCAGCGCGCCGATGATCGACACCGCGTTCGATCCCGCCTGGGCATACGTGAGGGTGCCGTTGAACATGCCGAACGCGCCCGAGGTGGTGAAGCCGGCGGGCACGTCGGGAATCGGCAGGCTGGGGTTGGGAATGCCGGCGGGCGGGCTCGTCCACGGCGCGGCCCCGAACGCGGTGCCGTCGCCCTTGAACGGGTAGGAGTTGATCGAGAAGACCGGATTCGAGACCACCTCGTCCGTGCCGTCGCCGTCGATGTCGGCGACCGCGGGCGAGTTCGAGCCTTCCGTGATGAACTCCTGCGCGCTGCCGTAATAAAAGGCGACGCCGTCCATCTTGGCGGTCCAGAGATACGTGCCGTCGTGGTCGTAGGCGTTCAAGTGGCCGACGCCCGACAACACCTCGATGCCGTCCGACGGCATAGTGTCGGACATCTGGCTCCGCACCACGAGCTCGAGCTCGGGATCGGCGTCGAGCTGGGCCAGCGCCGGGTTCGAGCTGATGCGGTAGTCCTGCATGCGGATCGGCGTGCGGGTCTCGCCCGGGTTGTTGAGCGCGGGGCGCGTGATCGGCACCGAGTCGGGGACGCGGACCTGCACCGGCCAGTTGCCGGTGGTGACCTCGCTGCCGTCGGCCTCGTAGAGATGCACGTGACCGTCGTAGCCGGCGACGATCACCTCGAGGTCGCCGTTGCCGTCCCAGTCGGAGAGGATGGGTGCCGCGAAGATGCCTTGGTGCGGAACGCGCGAGAACTCGCGCGGCGTGCGCGGCGACTCGAGCGGCACGACGCCCTCCGCCGGCAGGACCGGCCACCCGGGACGGCGCTGCCCGTCCGCGCCCCACGCGTAGACCTTGCCGGTCGAGGTCGCACCGACGATCCAGAGCGTGCCGTCATGATCGAGGTCGCCAACGCCGACGTTGATCGGAATCGGCTCGTGCCCCGGATCGACGCCGGTCCAGCCGCCGTTCTTGTCGACGGAGGTAGCGTCGGTCGTGACGGGGAATCCCGGGAGCTCGGTGCCGGTCAGCGGGTCGATCGCGTGCATCCCGCCGTCGGTGTCACCGAAGACGATCTGCAAATGACCGAGGCCGGCGAGATCGACGAGCGCCGGCTGGCTTTCGCCGCCGGGCGAGTAGCAGTATTCGGCGGGCGCGCCGGCAGGTGCATAGCCGCCGGCGCAACCCGCGCCGCTCCGGATGCGACGCGGGAAGCCCGCCATCCAATCGCTGTCGTGCTGAACCGCGATCGAGCGCCGCTCTTCACCCGACAGCGTGACGCCTGGACTCTTTTCGTAGCTCACGCGCACGCGCAAGGAAACCGTGTACTGCTCGGTGGCCGACAGCTGCTTGTCGTTCGAGAGGGCGTACGCCGCCGCGTACGTCGCGGCGGAAATGGCGGAGAGGTCGAGGTCCCCGAGCTTGCCGTCGAAGGCCGCGCTGCGGGTGCCGCCCGCGATCGTCGACCAGCTGGACGGCTCGGCGCCGAGCGCCCATTCGAGCGTCCACTGATACTGCCCGCTCGGCGAACGGCGGGCCTCGGTGTGCCCGTAGATCGGCACCGTCGACTGTACGGTCGGGTCGTAGAGCGTGAACCACTCCGGCGAGTCGAGCCAGACGACCGGGCGGATGTTGCCGAGGCGGAGCTCGTTCTGGAAGCGCGCGACGTTGACGCGGCCGTAGCCGGTCTGGAGATCCCAGCCGACCTTGGTCGGCCACGCGGTCGGGACGAGCGTGTAGTCGGACGGGTCGATGTCGGAGGCGCTCGCGATCATGAGCTGCACGACCTCGGGGCCGGTGAGCGGTGCCGTGATGTAGCCGAGCTCGACGGCGGTGCGGTTCCACGCTTGGAACAAGCCGAGGATGCCGCCGAGCGTGCCCGTCGACGCCGACGTCGACGTCGTGCCCGCGACCGACACCATGTTGCGTGTGCCCCACGAGGTTTGACCAGAGCGCTGGCGGAAGGTGCGGGTCGTGAGGTCGGTGTCGGGGCAAAAGGGCAGGCCGGGGATGCAACCCGGGATCGGCAGAGGCAAGCCGCCTTCGTTGTCTTTCACGACGCCGTTCCCGGCGATCGCGTGCGGCCAATACATGCCGCCCTGGTGGTCGGTCGAGTCGAAGTCGTTCGAGGCCTCGGCGACGACCACATCGTGGCGCCAGAGGTACTCCTGGGCCTCGCGCATGAAGGTCGAGTAGCCGAGGTCCGCCGTGAGACTGGCAATGGACGCCGCGCCGGAGTCGGCGGCGAACAGAAACGCCTGCGCGAGATCGTCGGAGCGGTCGAGCGCCTCGGCGCCCGCGCGGATCGGCATCACCATGCAGAGCGGGCAGGCGCCGAGGGTGCCGCCGTCGTTCATCGCCGCCTCGCCGTTCAGCATCTGGCCGTTGTGGTGGCCGTAGGTGACGTCCTGCGAGTGCGGATTGTTCTGCTCGTTGTAAAAGTCCCAGCCCGACACGTCGTCCACGTAGCCGTTGCCGTCGTCGTCGACGCCGTCCGAGCACTCGACGATCAAGTCCTCGGGATCGAGCAGCCCGTTGCCGTTGTGGTCGGGCGTGCCCGGATAGTCGAGCACGTTGTACCAAGGGTCACCGTTCGAGACGTAGCGTCCGGCGCACACGGGCGTGGCGTCGACCTCGGTGCGGTTGATGTAGATCTTCTTGATGAGCTGCGTGTTGCCGTTCCGCCAGTAGTTCACGCCGCCTTCGATGTAGGCGACCATCGTGTCCGGGCGACCGAGGCTGGAGAACGTCCCGCCGCTCGAGGCCAGCGGCGGCCAATTCACGATGTCCTTCCACGCCGCCTCCTGCGACATGCCCGAGGCGTTCTCCTTGTCGGACGCCAGCGGGTAGGTCGCGGTGTCGATGACGCTGCGGAATCCGTACGGCCAGCCCTCGGTCGGGGCGGTGCCGTCGGCGGGGAACGCGGCGGCGGCGATGTTCGCGGTGGCGAGAAGGCCGACGAGGAAGGCGAGGGTCGATCGATCGCGTCGCATGCGGCGTCCTGACTGAGCTGCGTGGGATCGCGCTCTGCGTTACGGCAGAGGGAGCGCGTCGCCGCGAAGTCTCGTCGAGAGGCCGCGCAGGCTCAATGACGTAAAGGAATGAAAAGGCCCGCGAAATGGCAGGGGACGCGTCACCGAGAAAGGTGATCGACGCCCACGGCGCTGACGGGGGGCCGATCGCTGCGCCGCTAAGGAATCTCACCTTCCAATCGCACCAGGACGCCGTCGTGATCGGAAAATGGCCGGTCGACCCACTCGTTCACGATGCGGGTGCTGGCCGCGCGAACGGGGAGACGGCTCGTGATCACGTAGTCGAGCCACCGGGACGACGCGCGATACGAGCCCGGGGGCCGCGTTCCACACGCGCAGGCGTCGCGCTCGTCGACGGTGCGATCCTCGCCGAGCCGCGCGATCTGCGACGCGTAGAGGCCCGAGTGCTCGTCCGGGGCGGTGTTGAAGTCGCCGCCGAGAACCACGGGGCGGCCCTCGAACCTCGTATGCACGAGCCGATCGACCTCCGCGAGCTGCGCGCGACGGATCTCGGTGTAGTCGCGGCCGAGATATCCGTACTCGGTCTGGAGATGCGTATCGATGACTCCGAGCGTCGCGTTGCCGCGCGCGAGCGTGAGGAGGAGAGCGCCCTTCTTCACGAGGCCGTCCCATTCGCGGAAGCGGTACCACGGTGCGCTCGCCGCGTACGGCACGAAGGTCGGCGCCGACGCGACCCAGCCGCTCGCGTTTCGCACCAGTACGACGAGGCCGCCGCACGGAAAGGGTCGCGCGCAGCCGCTGCCGCGGACGAGCCGATACTCCGGCAGCGCACGTGCGAGCTGGCTCGCGTACGCGTGACTCCAGACCTCCTGCAGCAGCACGAGGTCCGGTTGCTGCAGGCGGATCTCGGCGGCGACGTTGCGCAGGCGCGCTGGCGGCGACGGCGAGAGCAGCGGAATCGCGTGCAGGTTCCAGGTGAGGACGCGGAGGCAGGCGGCGTCGGCGCAGGGCAGGAGGGTCGGCTGTGCCGGCAGGCCGGCAGGAACGGTCGCACGCCACGCGCAGGCCGAGAGCGAGAGCATCACGAGCACGACGAGGAACGACGTGCACACGAGCGACCACGTCGCGAGCAGGTCGATGATGGTGGCGGCGCGGCGCGCGCGGATCACGCTGCCTGCGTGCGACGCCACGCTCGCTTTCGACCGCACTCGTGCAAGGGCTAGCACGGGACCCCCGAGGCGGCGATGGGGCGCCGACCGGTCTCGCTCCACCTCGGCGCACTTGCTATGGCGGCCGTCCACGGGAGGAACACCGCATGAGCACGACCACCATGGCCAAGAGCGAGCGCGAGGCTTTTCTCGCCGAGACCCGCGTCGGCATCGTCGCCGTCGTCGAAGCCGGCCGCGGGCCGCTCATGGTGCCGGTCTGGTACCACTACGAGCCGGGCGGCGTCGTGCGTTTCGTGACCGGCGGCTCGTCGCGGAAAGCGAAGGCCATGAAGGCCGCGGGACGGTTCACCATCTGCGTGCAGACCGAGGCGCCGCCCTACAAGTACGTGACTGTCGAAGGCCCGGCCACGATCGGCGGCACGCCCGACTACGAACGCGACTTTCGCGCCATGGCCATCCGCTACCTCGAAAAGGACATGGGCGAGATGTATCTCACCATGACGGCCGCCGAGCGCGAGGGCACGGTCATCGTCGAGCTGACGCCGGAGCGCTGGTTGTCGGTCGACTACTCGAAGGCGTTTGGTTGATTGCGGCTCCGTTCCGCGGGCGGGCGCTGACGCGCCCGCCTGCGCTGCGCATAGCCGCTCGCCCCACCTTCCGCGGCACCGTTCTCCCCTGACTCCGGGCGCGAAATCCTAGCTTCGCGCGATTGTCGCGCGCCGCCGCGTGCGGGATCTTCCGCGCGGCTGGGCGCGCGGCGCGCCAGCGCTCTCGACCCCATCCTCCGCCGCAGCGGTTTCCCCCGACCGCGGAAGGATCGTTCGATGCTCGGTCGCTTGCGTGTTGGTCGTTTGGCTCTGGTCGTGTGTGCGCTGGTGTTGGCTCCGCCTTGGGCGCCAGCGCTTCGCGCCGAGTTTCCCTACGATCCGCTCCCCAATCGTTGCGACTCGTCGGGGCTGCCGCTCGGGTGCATTCCGCTCGCCAACGAGATGACCGGCGCCGCCGGCAGCTGCAACGGCGAAAAGTGGAAGTACGCGAGCACCAACTTCTGCTCGACCGACCCGATCGTGAATCTCAGCCCGAACGAGCTTTTCGGCGTGACCGGCATGAGCATCGAGATTGCGTGGCGCAAGGAGACCGGCCGCTCCGACGTCGTCATCGCCGTCCACGATTCCGGCATCAAGTGGAACGACGCGGGCGACATGAACCAGCTGCGGAAGAAGTTCCACCTGAACGCCGGCGAGCTGCCCCCGCCCGTGCCGGCCGGCGGTTGTACGCCGCCCCTGGGGGGCGATCCGCGCGATTGCAACGGCGACGGCGTCTTCAACGTGCCGGACTACGACGGCGACCCGGCCGTGAACGATGCCAACGGCAACGGCCTCACCGATCCGCAAGATCTGATCATGTTGTTCTCGAACGGCGTCGACGACGACGGCAACGGCTACGTCGACGACATCTCGGGCTACGACTTCTTCGAGTTCGACAACGATCCCTTCGACGACGTGCAATACGGCCACGGCACGGGCGAGGCGGAAGATTCCACCGCCGAGGCCAACAACGGCGGCGACCTCGGCGCGTGCCCGAACTGCATGGTGATGCCGATCCGCGTCGGCGACAGCTTCGTCGCCGACATCAACTCGTTCGCGCAGGGGGTCGTGTTCTCGGTCGACACCGGGGCGGCCGTGATCCAGGAGGCACTCGGCACCTACAATCAATCGCGCTTCGCGCAGCAAGCGATCGACTATGCATACGCCCACGACGTGCCGGTCATGGCGTCGGCGGCGGACGAGGACTCATGGCATCACATCTTCCCCGGTCCGTACGTCCACACGATCATGGTGAACGCGATCGCCGACTTCGGGGTTCCGACCGTGCCCGGCTCGTGGCTGTACTTGAACGGCTGCACCAACTTCGGCGGCAATCTGTCGGTCGCGGTGTCGGCGACGTCGTGCTCGTCGGAGGCGACCGGACGGAGCTCGGGTATCGCCGGCCTCCTCGTGTCGGCCGGCCGGAATGCGGTCGACGCCAACGTGCTCGCGACGCCGCTCACCGCCAACGAGATCCGCCAGCTCTTCACCCAGACCGCCGACGACATCGATTTCGACGTGCCGGGGGGTCCGCTGGGTACGCCGCCGTCGGTCGGCCTCCGCACCGTCGCGTTTCCCGACACCACGCGCTACGCGACCCAAGCCGGCTTCGATCAATTCACCGGCTACGGTCGCATCGACACCTACGACGCGGTGTCGCGCGTGGTGTCGGGTCAGATCCCGCCCGAGTCCGACGTGCGGACACCGACCTGGTTCCAGACCCTCGACCCGACGCGCGACGGCAGCTTCGCCGTCGTCGGGCGCGTCGCCGCCGATCGCGCTGCCGGCTACACCTATCGCGTCCAGATCGCCTACGGCGTGCAGCCGCAGGAAGGCGACTTCATCGACGTCGTGCCGTTCGGCGCGACGCTGACGGCGCCGCTCGACGGCGTGCTCGCGACGGTGACGCCCGCGCAGGTGCCGGCCGCGACGGCCGCGCAGATCGCGCGGCGAACGAACCAGCTCCCGGACGTGACGTCCGACTACGATCAATTCACGTACACCTTGCGCGTCCAGGTGCGCGATCAGCCGGGAAACCAACTCGGCGAGGATCGCCGGACGATCTTCATTCATCACGACCCCGACCTGAAGGCGGCCTATCCGCTGCGCGTCGGCGGCGACGGCGCGTCGTCGCCGGCGCTCGCCGATCTCGACGGCGACGGGGCAGCAGAAGTGATCTTCGGCACGAGCGACGGGCTCGTGTACGCGAAACGTTCCGACGGCTCCGACCTGCCGGGGTGGCCCGCGGCCGGCGACCCGATCCCGTACAACCCGAGCTCGCCCGCCTTCGCGACGAACACGATCCCGACCCCGCACGGCGCGATCCTCGCGTCGACCGCGATCGGCGACATCGACGGTGACGGGCTCCTCGACGTCGTCGCCGCCGACATGGAGGGCAAGGTCTACGCCTGGAATCATGACGGCGTCCGCAAGGCAGGCTTCCCGGTGCAAGTGAACCTCGTGTACTCGTCCGTGAAAGACCCGCAGAATCGCGTCGACCGGGCCATCATCGCGTCGCCCGCGCTGGCGGATCTCGACGGCGAGGGCGGTCTCGACGTCATCGCCGGTGGCAACGATCGTCACCTCTACGTGTGGAACGGCCTCGGCGTGCCGCGTCCCGGTTTCCCGCTGCAGATGGTCGACCCGACGCGCGTCGCCGCGATCGATCCCGTCACCCACCACGTGACGCCGCTCCCGGGCGCGTATCGCGGTGACAAGATCATGAGCTCGCCCGGCGTCGGCGACATCGACGACGACGGGTCGCTCGACATCGTGGTCGGCACCAACGAGTGCTACGACGAGCCGCTGAACGTCTCGCTCTCGAGCGGCACGGCGGCGGCCGTCGGACAGCTGCTCGCCGCCGCCGGCCAGAGCTCGTGCAACAGCCGCGTGTACGCCGTCCAGAAAGACGGAGCGACCCATCCCGGCAGCCCGTTCCTCGCCGGCTGGCCGGTGAAGATCGCGTTTTTTACCGCCGAGATTCTTCCGAACGTGGGCGAGGGCATCAACGCCTCGCCGGCGCTCGCCGACGTGGACGGCGACGGCACGCTCGAGGTCGGCGTTTTCTCGGCGGCCGGCCCCGCGTATCTGCTGAAGGCCGACGGCACGTCGTTCTACGGCTCGGACCCGAACGGTTACAAAGTGATGGCGACCGATGGCGGTAGCTCGACCAGCCCCGACGCGCCGTCGATTCCCGGCCTCGGCGAGGGCGCCTTCGGTGACCTCACGGGCACGGGCAGCGGGCCGCTCACGTTCGCCGCGCCGGCCGAGGGGTTGGCGCGCCTGCTCGCGATCGTGCTCGCCGACCAGCAGCTCACGGCTGACGACCACGTCGCGGCGTGGGCCGCCACCACGGGCAGCTATCAGCCGACCTTTCCGCATCACATCGAAGAGCTGCAATTTCTCACCGGGCCGTCGATCGCCGACGTCGGTGGCGGCGTTGCGGGTCTTCGCACCCCGCCCGAGATCATCGAAGGCTCGGCCGGCTATTTCCTCCACGCGTTCGGCATCACCGGCACCGAGCCGACGGGCTGGCCGAAGTTCACCGGCGGCTGGAACGTGGCGAACGCGGCCGTCGGCGACGTCGACGGCGACGGTCTGAACGAGGTGACCGTGCTGACGCGCGAAGGTTACCTCTTCGTCTGGGACACGACCGCGCCCGTCGCCGCGGAGGAGTGGCCGAAGAAACGTCACGATCTGCGGAACACCGGCAACTACGAGGCACCGGCGGGGCAGGTCGCGAATCCGCCGCAGACGAGCCCGACGCCCACCCCGGCCGTGACGCCGACGAGCGGCACGCCGGTGCCGACGCCGACCGCGACGGCCGGTCCGGTTTCGTGCGGACCCGTGCCCGCGGTCGCATGCCGGCCGCCGGCCGTCGCCGGCAAGGCACGCCTCCAGCTCCGCAACACGAGCCCGGACAGCAAGGACCGCCTCCAGTGGAAATGGATCAAGGGGAGCGCGACGGCGAAGGCCGAGTTCGGCAACCCGACGGCGAGCACCGGCTATACGCTCTGCGTCTACGACGGCAACGCGAATTTGATCGCCAATGCCGCGCTGCCGGCCGGTGGCAGCTGCAACGCCGCGAGCCCGCGACCCTGCTGGCGCGAAAACGCGAAAGGCTTCCGTTACATCGACAAGGACCTGACGCCGAGCGGCATCCAGCAGCTCGTGCTCAAGGCCGGCCCGAACGGCAAGGCGCAGATCAATCTGAAGGGAAAGGGCGACCTGCTCCCCGATCCGACGCTGCCGATCTCGGATCTGCCGGTCACGGTCCAGCTCGTGAGCAGCGCCGGACAGTGCTGGACGGCGACCTACGGAACGACTTTCCGGAACGACGGCCAGCAGTTCAAGGCGATGGCCGATTGAGGGGTCGCATGCGCTGTGTCACCTGTTTCAGGGAAACGCTCTCTAGTCACCACGGGATTGTCGGATGAGCCTGACTCCGCGTAGGAAGGCCCGTCTTCGTCCGAAAGTGCCGCCCCGTGGAGGGTCGGAGGAGGATTTCCCCTGTGATGCGTCCGAGTCGGTTTCCCATCCGTGCCCCCCGCGCCCGCGGGTGGATGCCCCCGTTCCTGATTGCCGCCGCGATGCTGGCGAGCCTCGTCGGTCATGCCGACGTTGCCTCCGCGGATCCGGCGACCTGTCGCCGCTCCGTGAACTCGAATCTCGCGAAGTATGCGCAGGCGAAGCTGAAGCTCCTGCAGAAGTGCGAAGAATCGATCGTTCGCGGGACGATTTCGGGGCCGTGCCCCGACGTCAGCACCACCGCCAAGCTCACCAAAGCCGCCGGCAAGCTCCGTCGCGCCGTCAGCCAACGCTGCGGCGGGCTCGACCGTAACTGCGGCATCGGCGGCGACGACGACAGCCTGGCGTCGATCGGCTGGAACATCGGCGCGTGTCCCGGTCTCGAGACGGCCAATTGCTCGAACGGCATCACCGACTGCAACGACATCGTCGACTGCCTCACGTGCGTCGGCGACGCGGCGGTCGAGCAGGTCGTGGACCTGTCGTACGACGCGTTGAACCCGTCCCCTCCGGGCGGCGATTTGAACCGCTGCCAGGCGGCGATCGGCAAGAGCATGGCGCGCTTCGTCGCCGCCAAGTCGAAGGCGCTCGCCAAGTGTGAGGACAAGGCTCTGAAGGGAGCCGCCGGTCCGTGTCCTGACGCTTCCAAGACCGCGCCGGCGATCGCGCGTGCGGCCACCAAGCTGCAGACCGCGATCTGCCGCGCCTGCGGTGGACCGAATCGGCTGTGCGGTGGCGGCGACGACATCGCGCCGTCGATGATCGGGTTCGCGACGAGCTGTCCTTCCGTCACCGTCCCGAACGGGGGCGCGATGTGCGGTGGTGCGATCGTCACGTTGCAAGACGCGGCCACCTGCGTCGGCTGCGTGTCGCAGTTCAAGACCGACTGCCTCGACGCGCTCGGCGTGCCGACCTTGAAGAGCTATCCGGGCGAGTGCGGTGCCGTGGTTGCCCCGACGCCGACCCCGACCCCGGCGGTGCCGCCCACGACGACGCGCACTCCGACGCCGGTGTCGAGCGCCGGGACCCCGGTCCCGACCCCGACGCCAACGAAAACGACGACGCCGACCCCGACGGTGACCGGAGCTCCCGGCGCCACGGCAACGCCGACCCTCACGGCAACCCCGACGATCACGGCGACGCCGACCGTGACCGTGACCGACACGCCCGTTCTCACGCCGACCCCGACCGTCACGCCGACGCAGACGCCGACGCCCACCCCGACCGCAACCCCGACCTGCGGCGACGGCATCATCACCCCGCCGGAAACCTGCGAGCAGGGCATCCCGTGCGGCATCACGAACCTCTGCGTCGCCTGCGTGGCCTGTCTCTGACGTTGCCCGACTGACGCGCCCGCATCGCGCGGTACGGCGCCACTCCCGTGGCGCCGTACCGACGCACTGGGCGTGGCGAGGTGTGGGTGCAGTGGCGTCACGGCGTCGTGGCGTCGCGCCGTCAGGCGCAGTGCCGTTGCGCCGTCCAGGCGCAGTGGGAAAGATCTTCGAGGTGGCGATCCCACGTCGACGGTCGACGCAACCTGCGCTCTTCGCGACGGCCCCGCGGCTGCCGGACGGGATGATCTATCGGCGCGATTTTCTCGCTAGCGCGACCGAGGCCGACCTCGTGCGGACGATCGCCGGGTTGCCGTTCGGCGCGGCCCAGTACCGGCAGTACACGGCGAAGCGCCGCACCGTGAGCTTCGGCGCGTCCTACGATTTCACGACCAACCGGCCGTTGCCGGCGCCACCGGAGCCCGAGTGGCTCTGGCCGCTCCGCGAGCGGGTGGCGGTGTGGGTCGGTCTTCCGGCCGTCGATTTCTCGTTCGCGCTCGTCACCGAGTATCAACCCGGGAGGCAGCTCGGTTGGCACCGAGACGTGCCCAATTTCGAGACGGTGGTCGGCGTCTCGCTCGCCGGCGTTGGGCGCATGCGTTTCCGTCCCTGGCCGCCCGGTGACGCGCCAAGACGCGCCGCCCTGACCGTCGATCTCGAGCCGCGTTCCGCCTACGTGCTCCGCGGCGAATCCCGCTGGCGCTGGCAACACGCGATCTCGCCGACGAAGCAGCTGCGCTACTCGATCACGTTCCGGACGGCGCGCGGATCCAGCTGAGGAAGACGCCGCACGGCCGAGCGTGTCGTGGGGCGCGCCACGACGGCCCAAGCGATCCCGCGCCACATGAACCGCGCGCCGTCGCGAGCCCGAGACCCTTGGAACTCGACCGGCAACTGGCATAGAGCCCGGCGCATGGCGCGTTTCGATTTCGATCTGTTCACCATCGGCGCTGGCTCCGGGGGCGTGCGCGCGAGCCGCATGTCGGCGGCGTACGGTGCGCGCGTCGCCATTGCCGAGGAACGATATCTCGGCGGGACGTGCGTGAACGTCGGCTGCATCCCGAAGAAGCTGCTCGTCTATGCGTCGCACTGCGCGGACGATTTCGCCGATGCCGCCGGCTTTGGTTGGACGGTCGGTGCGAGCACCTTCGACTGGGCGACGCTGATCGCCAACAAAGACCGGGAGATCGCGCGTTTGAACACCGTGTACGGCCGGCTCCTCGACGAGTCCGGCGTGCGCCGTTTCGACGGGCGGGCGCGGCTGGTGGATCCGCACACGGTCGAGATCGCCGGCGAGCGCGTCACGGCCGAGCACGTGCTGATCGCGACCGGCGGCTGGCCGATCCGTCCGGACATCCCCGGCATCGAGCTGGCGATCACTTCGAACGAGGCGTTCCATCTGTCCGCGCTGCCCGCGCGCGTCGTGATCGTCGGCGGGGGCTACATCGCGGTCGAGTTTGCGGGCATCTTCCACGGCCTCGGCGCCGCGACGACGTTGCTCCACCGCGGCGATCTGTTCCTCCGCGGCTTCGACGACGACGTCCGGAGCGCACTCGCGGAAGCGATGCGTCGAAAGGACATTCCGATGCGCTTCGGCGTGCGCGTCGTCGCCCTCGAGCGGCAGGGTACCGGCGTCGCTGTGCGCCTCACGGACGGCTCGACGCTCGTCGCCGATCAGGTCTTGTTCGCGACCGGGCGGGCGCCGCACACGGTGGGACTCGGGCTCGAGGCCTGCGGCGTCACGCAGGACGCGTCCGGTGCGATCGTGGTCGATGCCTTCTCACGCTCGTCGGTGCCGAGCATCGATGCCATCGGCGACGTCACCAATCGGCTGAACCTGACGCCGGTCGCGATCCACGAAGGGATGGCGCTCGCCGCGACGCTCTTCGGCAACACGCCGACCGCGCCCGATTACGAGAACGTCGCGCGCGCCGTGTTCAGCCAGCCGTCGATCGGCTCGGTGGGTCTCAGTGAGGCCGACGCACGGGCACAGTACGGCGACGTCGACATCTACCGCTCGACGTTCCGGCCGCTGCGCCACACGCTTTCGGGTCGCGACGAGAAGACGATGATGAAGCTCGTGGTCGACCGCGCGAGCCAACGCGTCGTCGGCGCGCACATGGTCGGAGCCGATGCGGGCGAGATCATTCAGGGCGTCGCGATTGCGATCAAGGCCGGCGCCACCAAGGCGACGTTCGACGCCACGATGGCCATCCACCCGACCAGCGCCGAAGAGTTCGTGACGATGCGGACCCCGGTCACGCCGAGCTAGCAACCAGCTCGGGCAGCGTGAAGACCTCGATTGGTCGTCCGACCCCGCGGAGCTCGTGGCTGCCGAGCGAGATCAGGTGGCCCATCGCGAGCGTGGCGAACCGGTCGGAGGCGAGCACCGGCTGCCCGAGCTGCTTGCAGAGTCCCTCGAGGCGCGCGACCTCGTTCACCGCGGGGCCCGTCACGGTGAAATCGAGCCGGCCCGGCACGCCGATGTTGCCGTAGCTCACCTCGCCGACGTGCAGCGCCAGCGCCATGGGCGAGCCGGGGCTCGTCGTCGGCCAGGGCCGCGTTGTAGCGGGCGATCCGCGCCAGGGCCGCGCGTGCCGCGGCGACCGCTCGTTGCGCGGCGTCGGCCTTGTCGTCCACCGGAAAGATCGCGAGCACGGCATCGCCGATGAATTTCAACACCTCGCCGCCCGCTTCGAGCGCCGAGCCGGCTGTGCTCTCGAAGAACTCGTTCAAGAGGTCGAGGTAGCGCCCGTGTGCGAGCCGCTCTTGCAATCCCGTCGAGCCGCGCATGTCCGCCATCCACACCACCGCCGGAATGCGGTCCTCGTCGCCGCGCCGAATGCGTCCCTGCAGCACCCGCGCGCCGGTATTCGCGCCGAGGTAGGTCTGGAGCAGCGTCCGAGCCGTCGCGCGTAGCGCATGCACCTCCACGAACCGCGAGAGCACCGGCAATACCTCGTACACGTGGGCCGAGATCCTCGGTGCGAAAGCCGTTCGGCGCGCCCGTGGTGAGCGTGACGACGTGAATCTGCCCGTCGCC
>JBDSJB010000487.1:0-9057 GCA_039917665.1 Binatia bacterium | reverse complement strand
CGTTCATCCCCGCCCGCGAGGACGAGGTGAACCCGATGCTGCGCTTTTTGTATGCGAGCGCCGACTCGATCGGCGCGCGCGAGATCGGGCGCGCCGCGCTCATCCGCGACGGCGTCGTGCAATCGCTCGCGGCGATCTTCGCGCAGGTCGACTTGCTGCTCTTGCCGACGACGCCGATTCCCGCGTTCCCGGCGGAGGGTCCGCCGCCCGGGACGATCGCGGGACGCGCGGTCGGTCCGATCGCATCGGTGGCGCAGACCTACGTCTTCAACTTGAGCGGCCACCCGGCCGTCTCGGTGCCGGCCGGCATGGTCGACGGTACGCCCGTCGGGTTGCAGATCGTCGGACGGCGGCACGAGGACGATCGCGTGCTCGCCGCGGCGGCGCGTTTGGAAGCGCTCCAGCCTTGGCCGCTGCTCGCACCCGCTACCGAATAGGCGACGGCGTTCGATGAGAACGGCCCCGAGGTAGCCGCCCACGCCGGTGCTGGGTGTCGCTCGCGGAAGCACGTGATGGCGATGCGGCCGCCGCTCTCAGTCGCCGTCGGGAATGTTCGGGGGCGGCTAACCCAGTGTCCCCGGTCCCGTCCCGTTTCGTGACTTTCAAACTCGGAACCTGAACCGAAGACCTTCGCCCGCGGCCGCCGGCGGTCAACGGCCTCATGGTTGGTGCAACGAGCCTGCTCGAACGCTCGATCTAGATACAAAGGTAGCCGAATCAAGATGCCGCGTCGCGACCCCCAGCTCTCGTTGCCACTTCCGGCCCCACGCCAATGGGGTGGGCAGCGCGCCGGTGCCGGTCGCAAGCGCACGGGAAAGCCCGCGAGCAAGCCCAACCTGGCGCACGTCTCGCGAGCGCCGTTTCGCAAGCCGCTACCGGCGCACGTCACGCTGCGGCTCCGCACCGACACGCCATCGCTGCGTACGGTCAAGGTCGTCCACGAGATCGAGCGCACCTTTGCGCGCGGCTGCGTGCGGCCGGGCTTTCGGCTGGTGCACTACTCGCTGCAGGGGAACCACGCACATCTCATCGTCGAGGCGCAGGACCACGCGACGCTCGGGCGCGGGATGATGGCGATCGGGTCGCGGCTCGTGCGCGCGGTGCACCGAATCGCCGAGCGCAGTGGGTCGGTGCTCGCGGATCGCTACCACGTTCGGATGCTGCCGACGCCGAAGGAAGTGCGGAACGCGCTCCGCTATGTGCTTCTCAATGCGCGCCACCACGTGGCGACGGCCACGGCGCGAACACGGCGAACGCCGCGGGCGGTGCTGCCGACACCGGTTCGCCTCGATCCGGCGTCCTCGGCGCGCTGGTTCGATGGCTGGAAGCCAGGGAGAAGTCAGGAACCGGGCCCGCACGAGCGACCGGCCGTGGCGCATCTTCGACCGGTGGCGCGGGCACGAACGTGGCTCTTGGCGGTCGGCTGGCGGCGCTACGGATTGCTCGATCCCGCGGACGTGCCGGGCTAGGCGGCGCGGTTGCACGGCGTCGCCGTCGGAGACGCGCGCGGAAAGAACGGCCTCCGGGACGCAAGTCGCGGCTGCATTTGGAGCTTGCCCCCCGACGCCGTGGCATCACCCGCGGCCAGCGCGCTTCGGCGCGCACAACAAGGAGGATCTCCCATGCGTCTCCCGCGCCTGCTCACCCGTGCCGCCCTCGCCCTGACCCTCGCCGCGACCATCGTCGCGCCCGCCCGCGACGTCGTGAGCGAGAGCGCGCAGGTCAATTAAAACCCCGGCGCCAAGAGGTGGGACTTCTCGACGATGACCGTGGGCGGCTTCATCGACATCACCAGCAAGGGCCTGGGGAAGTCTCACCAAGCTGAAAGCGACCGGCGCCTTCCACAACTGCGTCGTCACCTACGATACCGACTCGAAGATCATGGCCGGCAACGGAAACTTCTACGCGGTCTACAAAGTCTCCAAGTGCGACTATCGAGTTCGACAATCCAGGGGCCGTAGACGAACAGGGGAACGCGCGGGCCCGTCTCAGCGCACCACCGCGAACCGTTCGAGCTCACCCCGGCGGTGGGTCGCGTCCTGACGGATCCGGCAGCCGTGCTGGGTCGAGGGCGTCGCAGCTCGCGCGCGCTCGGTACCCAGCGAGGACCGATCTCATGATGGCTCGAGACGCCACCCGCGAACGCGCTGAGATTCCTGCCTCCTCGCCGCGGTGGTTCGATGGCTGGAAGCCGGGACGCAGCCAGGAACCGGGTGCGCACGAGCCACCGGGCTTGGCGGATCGGCGACCGGTGGCGCGAGCGCACAGCAGGGTGTTACGGAGCCCATGGCCCATAGACGAAATGGGCGTGGAAATGGTAGCGAATCTACCATGCGCACTACCATCGATGCTGCCGGTCGCGTCGTGATCCCGAAGGCGCTTCGCGAGCGCGGGTCGTTCGCTCCGGGTACCGAGCTGGACGTCCGCCTCGAGGACGGCCACCTCGTCCTCGAGCCCCGAGCACTCCAAGTCGCCATTCGGAAGCGCGGGGCGTTCTTCGTTGCGGAAGCGCTGGAGCCGGTTTCGGTCCTGCGGCAGCGCGACGTGGAGCGCGTCGTCGGGACGCTGCGATCGGAGCGTGGGCTCGTGGCATCCGACTCGAGCCCGACGACGCCCCCGGGCAGCGGACGGAAGAAGCCTCGAGGCTCTCGTCGCACGCGATGAAGCACCTCGCGCTCGATACGAGTTGTCTCGTCGCCCTCGTCAGCGCCTGGCACGAGCACCACGATCGCGTGATACGTGCCGTCACGAGCAAACGCGCTGCGGTGCTCCTCGTCGTCGCGCACACGCTCGTCGAGTCGTATTCGGTCCTCACACGCCTCCCGGCCCGACATCGTCTCGCCCCCGCTGACGCACTCACGGTCCTGCGATCCAATTTTTCCGAAAAGCGCGTGCTCCCCGTGACGAACGTCTGGCAGTTCCTCGGGCAGGCCGTCGACGACGGGGTCGCCGGCGGACACACCTACGACGCGCTGATTGCCTGGAGCGCCGCGCAGGCCACACCCGTCACGCTGCTGACACTGAACCCCCGCCACTTCGTGGACCTCGACGTCCCAGGGCTGATGATCGAAGAGCCGTAGCCGGCCCCCGAACCGCTACACCGACTCCGTCGAGCGTCCGAGCGTCGCACCGATCATCGCGATGCGTTTCGTGGGTGGCCTCTGTGCGGGCCGGACGCACGCCCGCGCGCAGGGGAGGAGAGGCTCGCCCATGGCCCCCGACGCGTGCGCGAAGACGTGCGTCGCCGATCAGAGACAGCTTCGCAGCGCCCGGCCCCGCGACGGCCGAGCGCTGCGGCAGTTCAAATGATCAGTCGGCCTTGTCCTTCAGCGTCGTGCCGTCGTCCTTGCTGAACGGGGCGCTGAACGTCGTCCCGAAACAAATCCCGCCGTCACGGCGCCGGAGCTGCACGGCGATCGGGCCGTTCAGCGGACCGAGCGGCGGCAGACCGAGGTCCACGCCACGTCCCTTCACTTGGATGGACGCCTTGCCGGCGACGCCTTCCTTGAGTGAGATCTTCTCGATCCCCGAGGGCGTGAGCTGCTTGTCCTTGTAGTCGAAGCTCTTCGTCTTGCTGCTCCAGCACGGCTTGTTCGAGCAGAGGCCGCCGGACGGCGCCATCTGACTCGCGACCAGGGTCGCGCCGTCGTAGAGGCAGAGGTCGTAGGCGTCGTTGCTGGTCGGGTCGCCGTAATCGGCTTTGACCGTGGCGGCGCCGGAGCTCCACTTCCAGCTCAAGCGATCCTTGTCGTCGGGCGCGCGGTTCTGCAGTTGGAGCTGCGACTTGCCGGAGAGCGTCGGCGTGCGGCACGGCTCCGGGGTCGGCGCACAGGCCGGCGTCGGCTGCGCGACGGCGAAGCCGGTGTTCTCTTGCAGCACGATCACGTCGGCGATCTCGTCCGTGAGCGCCATGTCGATGTCGCCGTCCTCGTCGATGTCGAGCAGGATAGAGCACGACGGATTGCTCGGTGCGGCGAACTCCTGGTCGAACGCGAAATTCCCGTTGCCGTCGTTCGCGAACAGCATCCACTTGCCGGCACCGTAGACCGAGAGCACCCAGTCGAGGTCGCCGTCGCCGTCCATGTCGCCGAGGTCGGTGGACGGCGTGTGGTCGCCGGTCGACACCGTGACCGGCGCCGCGAACGTGCCGTCACCGTTGTTCCTGAGCGCGGCGCCGTTGGCGCTGCCGTCATTGGCGGTCGTGGCATCGAGGTCGCCGTCGCCGTCGATGTCACCGAGCGCGATGACCCAGGTGTTGCCGCCGGAGCTCTGAATCGTCTGCCCCGTGAAGGCGCCATTCCCGTTCCCGAGTAGCGTGCGGATCTGGCTGCCGTTCCGGCCGCCGACGACGAGATCCATGATGCCGTCGTTGTTCATGTCGCCGGACTCGAGCGCGTACTCGCCGCTCACGCCGCCGTCGAAGAACGTCGGCGCCGCGAACTGGCCGCTGCCGTCGTTCAGCATCATCGCGAGCTCGTCGTCGTCGACGTTGGCGTCGACGATGTCCCAGTCGCCGTCGCCGTCGACGTCGAGCACCGCGATGCCGTGCGGCTGGCCCGTGAGGTTGATCGTCTGGCTGCTGCCGTACGTGCCGTTACCGTTCCCGAGCTTGATGGTGACATTGTGCCCGCTCGCGGCGGAGAAGCAGCCGTCGGTCTCGCCGTCGTTGTCGAAGTCGGCCTGCGCGTTGGGGCTCGATTCGTTGCCGATGCCGTCGGGCGGGAGGAACCCGCCATACGCGATGGTGCCGTCGCCTTGGTTCAGCGTGACGCGAACGTCGGCGCTCACTTCGTTGACCGTCGCGAGGTCGAGGTAGCCGTCGTGATTCAGGTCGGTGGCCTGCGCGCCGTAGATGCGAGTCTGCGGGCCGCCCGGACCCCCGGTGCGATTCGAGAGCGCGTTCCGATACGCGAAGGTGCGCGGGCCCGGCTGTGCGGAGATCGTGAACTGGAAGGCGTAGCCCGCGGAGCGGATCGGCGAGCTGTCGGCGGCGACGAGCGTGTTGGCGATGTTCACCAGCACGACCTCACCGGCCGAGAACGGCAGCGTGGGCGTGAAGACCACGGTCTGATTGCCGTTCGTCAGGCTGAACGTGCCGGTCTTGGTACCGGTGCCGCGACCGAAGACGCGGAAGCGCGAGTCATTGAAGGCGCCGAGCGTGACGGCGCGGTCGAAGTCGACTGAGATCGTGGCGTTCCGCGGAGCGCTGCCGTTCAGCACGGGGTCCGTGCCGGTCACGGCGAGCGTCGCGGCGCGGGCGGTCGTGGGGACGCCCACGAGCACGGTTGCGAGCGCCATCGCCGACAGTGCGATGCGACGATGGGTAAGAGACATGGGCTTCCTCCTGGAGGGTATTGACGGAAAGAGACGCGGACTCGTCTGCTCAGAGTCCGATGATCTGCACGTTGAGGAGTGCGAGCAATTCGTCGAGGCGCGGGATCTGCCGGATGAGCATCTGCTTGCCTTCACAGAACTGCTGGACGCCGGCACAGACGATCGTTCCCTGCGTGCCGAACTGGATCGCGCCGAGGGCGCCACAGCGCGTCGACTGGATGCCGAAGTCGAGACCTTCGGGCGCCTCGAGCTGCGAGCTCGAAAGGGCCGCGCACGACTTCGACGCTTTGCCGAGGATCTTGAAGAGCGTGCCCTTCTGCTGATCCTGCACTTTGACGCTGAGCTTCTGACACTTGGCGCGCGACGTCGCGAGACAGCCCGGGTCGGCGTTCATCTGCTGCAAGCAGGCGACCCCGAAGTCGGTGCACTTCTGCAGCGTCTTCGCGATCGTGCCCCCGAGCTTGAGGCTCGCCTTCGCGATGCCCTTCTGACACTTGAGCGCCGCCTTACCGAGCGTCCCGAGGCCTTGGTCGGTGCCGACGCCATTGTCGCCGGCGTCGGAACACGGCACCTCGAGATCGGGATTCCGCCCCATCGCGACGAGCAGCTGGCGCGCCCGTGGGACGACTGCGCTCAGCGTGCGATTGGTGTGGCAGACGTGCTGGCTCGCGATGCAGTTCGCGAGGCCCCCGATGGTCTCGTTCGTGGGGGTGCCTTCGTCCTCGCACGCCGCTTCTTCGGCCATGAAACCGAGCCCGTTCGCCGCGTCGCGATCGGCGTCGCTGATGAGCGCGTCGTTACAGCCTTTCTGGATGAGCGCGACCAGCTTCGCCTGCTCGGCGATCGCGCCGGGAGCTTGCTTGTCGCAGTTCGCATTTGCCTTGGTCAGGCAGGCGGCGTTGCCGGGCTTCGTCTGCACGCAGGCGAATGCCGGGAGCACGCAGGCATAGGCACGCTTCAAGCGCTTGTTGCTGAACGCGAGGCCGGCCTTCTCGATCGCCTTGTGACACTTCAAGATCGCCTTGCCGCGCGTGACGTCGCCGATGCCGACGCCAGTGCCGTTCGCGAGCGGCGCGCAGTCCGTCGTGTCGGCGCGATCCACGAGACCGTCACTGTCGTCGTCGACGCAGTTGTCGCAATCTTCCGTCAGGGGCTGCGCGTGGGACGGCGGCGGCGCGATGACAGCGGCAGCGAGGAGTAGCGCGAGCACGACGGAGAGGGACGGCAAGGAGGGGCGCATGGTCATCAAGCGGGCTACCGATGTGCACTGCGAGTGTCAAGGTGAAGCCCATGCGTGATCGCCGTTGCCGCGCGTCGCGACCGAGGGCTAGCATCCGGCCACTCATGCGCCGAGCCTTCTCAACGTCACGCCGTGCGGCGCTGCTCGCTCTTGCCCTCCTCGCGGCGAGCCTCGGCAGGGTCGAAGCCGCCGAGCTGCAGGTCGTGAGCGTCAGCCCGACGCGCAACGCCATGGCCTCCGCGACGTCGGTCGTGCGCGTCGACTTCGATCGCGCCGTCGACCCCGCGACGATCTCCGCGGCGACGTTCCGGGTGTTCGGCCGCGGCACCGGCACGGCGACCGGCGCGCTCACGCTCTCGAACGGCAACCAATCCGTCACGCTGACGCCGATGCGGCCTTTCTCGGCCGGGGAAACCGTGCTGGTGAATCTCTCGCACGCGATCGCCGCCGCCGACACGTCGACCCTCCGGAGCGCCGGCTACGCGTTCCAGTTCACGATCGCCACGCAACCCACGGCGCGTGTCTTCACGTTGATCGACACGATCTCCAACCGCTCGAGCCCCGGCATCACCACCCGCATCTACGGCGCGCAAGCGACCGATCTGAACGGCGACGGCTTCCTCGACCTCGCGACGGTGAACGAGGTCAGCGCCGACGTGCGTGTCGCGCTGAACCGCGCCGACGGCTCGGGCCTCTACCAATCCTTTCTCGCGCCGCAGGCGATTGCCGACGAGGCGAGCCCGAACGAGCCAGCCGACTTCGACAACGACGGCAAGACCGACGGCTGCTTCTCGGCGGCCGACGGCGAAGCTGTGACGGTGCTGCGCGGCAACGGCGACGGCACCTACGGCACCACGCAGACCATCGCGATCGCGGGCGCGCCGCACGGCGTCGCCGTGCTCGACGTCGATGGCGACGGCGACCTCGACATCGTCGACGCCAACTACGGCACGAGCAAGCTCGCGCTCGTGCTGAACGACGGCCATGGCACCTTCGGTACCCCGACGGCGTTCGAGGGCGGCGTCGACGGCGAGTACGGGCTCGCCGCCGGCGACATGAACGACGACGGCATCACCGACCTCGTGGTCGGCGGCCGCGACAGCGCCAGCATCGTCACGCTCCTCGGCAACGGCAACGGCACGTTCACGCCCACGGACGATCAGAGCTCCGGCGGCAACACCTGGGTCATCACGCTCGGCGACCTCGACGGCGACGGCCACCTCGACGCCTCCACCGCCAACAGCAGCAGCAACAACGGCGCAATCCTGATCGGCAAGGGCGACGGCACGTTCAAAGCGCCGGACGTCATGGCGACGGGTGCGCACACGCCGTCGACCGACCTCGGCGACCTCGACGGCGACGGCGATCTCGACTGGGTGCTGTCGAGCTTCGGCGGCGGATTCTGGCGCCTCTACACCAACGACGGCAGCGGTCACTTCGCGTTCGCGCAGGAGATCGACGCGCCGAACAACCCGTCGTGCGCCGTGCTCCTCGACTTCGACAACGACGGCGACCTCGACATGGCGCTCACCGACGAGGTCGCCGACGTGATCCTGCTGGAACGGAACGGCGGCACGATCGCACCCACGCCGACGCCCGTCTGCGCCGCAAGCCCGCTCCCCTGCCGCACTCCGACCGTGGCCGGCAAAGCCTCGCTCACGCTGAAAGACGCCGCCGTCGACGCGCGCGACGGGCTCAGCTGGACGTGGCCGAAAGGCAGCGCGACTACCATCGCGGACTTCGGCAACCCGACCGTCGGCGACGACTACGATCTCTGCATCTACGACGCCGGCACGCTCGTGCTCGGCGCCGTCGCGCCGGCCGGCGGCCTCTGCCCGACCACGCCCTGCTGGAAAGCACGGAAGCACGGCTTCGATTACGCCAACCGCAGCGCTACCCCGAACGGATTGAAGTCGATCGCGCTCCGCGCAGGCGCGGTCGGCAAGGCTCGCATCACGCTGAGCGGCAAAGGCACCGCGCTGCCGCTGCCGAATCTCATCACGCTCACCGGCCCGCTCGACGTCCAGCTGCAACGATCGAATGGCGGTCCGTGCTTTGGGGCGCGCTACGGCGCTCCCTTCAAGAAGCAGGACGCGAAGAAGCTGGTCGACAAAGCGGACTGACGTCGGCGATCACGGAGCCGTAGCGAAGCGGCACGCGCGACGCTACTCGACCACCTCGAAATCGTCGCCGCTGATGCGCGCGAACTCGTCGTGCATCAGCTCGTCGTCCCAGCGCGGGTCGGGCGCGCCGGTCACGAACCAGTCGCTGCCGTTGTCGGCGAGGATCAAGCCGTACTTCTGCATCGCGCGGACGATGACGGCGGCAGGCGCGGCGAACGTGTCGGGATCGACGGTCGCTTTGAGCCGGACGCGCAGGCCGAGCGGCGGACGCGCGTCGCCGCCGGGGCCGGACGTCGCGTCGTGGGACGCCGGGAAGATGTAGCCCTTGGTACCGCGCACGGTGAAGCGGAGCGCGTGGTT
>JBDSJB010000486.1:0-8147 GCA_039917665.1 Binatia bacterium | reverse complement strand
GAGGACGAGCTCGCGGAACGCGCGAAACACCTGGCCGCCCGGCGAGCCGTAGAAGGCGACCGCCTTGGCGCCCTCGTCGGGCTCGAGCGACGAGTACTTCTCGTTCAGGACCTGGCGGATCCACTCGCCGGTCGAAACCCGGAGCTTTTCCACGCTGGCCTCGCGGATCAATTTGGCCATGGTTCGCGGGCGGCCGGCCAAGCAGGGTGCTCGGGACTCCAGCGTCCCTTGGGCGCGAGCACGTAGAGGGCCTCCTCGAGCAGCTCGTTCCACCGCGTTCGCGATATGTGACGGCCGAGATCGACGGCGCGGCGCTCGGCGTGTGCGGCCTCGACGAGCGGGCCGGCACGGCCGGCGAGGTAGTCGGCACGCGTTGGCGCCGCCAACACGAGCGCAACGAACGACACCACGGCGACTGCGCAGCGCGACATGCGCGCCGGAACAAAGCAGGGCCGGCGGCGACACGCCAGCGTCAGTCGGCGTCAGTCGGGAGGCGCTGACTCGGCGGTGCCGGCGCACCGGCGCGTGCGGCCTCGAACTCCCCCGAACGCGAGCCGTACGTCGTCGCCCAGACGTGCGTGAACTCGGCACCGAGAAAAAAGACCTGAGCCGAGTAGTAGACCCACACCAAGATCACGACGAGCGAGCCCGCGGCGCCGTAGACCGAGGCGACAGTGCTGTTGCCGAGATACCGACCGAGCAAAGCCTGTCCGACGGTGAACAGGATGGCCGTCACGAGTGCTCCGACCGCCACGTCGCGCCACGCGACCGGCGTTTCCGGCAGGATCTTGAAGATCATCGCGAACATGGTCGCGCTCAAGAAGATGGCGAGCAGATCGTGGGTGATGGCGAGCGTGCTGCCGATCCAGATCTGCACGGCAGCGGCGACGGCGCGTACGACCAGCGAAACCACGAACAGGAACCCGATGCCGACGACCAACGCGAACGAGCGCAGCCGCGCTCGCAGCAACTGGCGCATGCCCGTGTTCGGCACCTCGACGCGCCAGATGCCGTTCAAACCGGACTGCAACTCGCTGAACACGGCCGTGGCACCGAGGAGGATCGTCACGATGCTCGTCACGGTCGCAAAGAGGCCCGCCCCGGGTTGCCGGGCTGCGGTGAGGAGCGCGGCGACGCCGCGACCGCCATCCTCGCCGATCACGCTGCTGATCTGCGCGACGATCTGCTGCTCGGCCACCGCCGAGTCGACCATCAGGCCGGCGACCGCAATGACGACGATCAGGAACGGCGTCATCGAGAAGACGGTGTAATAGGCGAGCGCCGCGCCGAGGCGCATCGTGTTGTCGTCCCACCAGAGCTCGAAGGTGCGACGAAGAGCTGTGCCGAGCTTCCGCACGGCTGGCGCTATAACCGATGACGGTCGCGGAGCCGAACGGGGCGGCGCCGGCTCCACGACCGCCTCCGGCTCAGTGGCTCGAATCGTGCTGTACGCTTCCGCGCCAGCCACCGGTCTCGTGTCCGAGCGACTCGATGAACTCCTTGAAGCGCTGCAGGTCGCCTTTCACGCGCAGGCTGACCACGCCGAGGGCGTCACCGATGTTCTCGATCACGCCTTTCGGGTCGTAGTCGAGCTGCAGCATCACTCGCGTCTTGGTGTCGCTCAGGTGATGGAAGGTGACGGCGCCCGCGTTCTTGGCGCCGGTCACGCTGTGCCAGGCGATGCGTTGATCAGGAAGCTGCTCGTCGATCTCGGCCTCCCAGCTCTCGTCGACGCCGGCGATCTCCGAGCGCCACAACAGACGCGTGTCGCTCAGCTGGCGGACCTCGACGATGCCGTCCATGAACTTCGGGAAGTCCTCGAACTGCGTCCACTGGTTGTAGGCGGTGCGAACTGGAACGTCGACGTCGATGGATTGCTCGATGTTGGACATGTCTCCTCCTTGGGAAATGCTCTGCCGTGGAGGCAGCAAGTTCAGTGCCGGTGAGGCCGCGCGTGAGAGCGCGTAATTGATGGGCGCGGGGCACCCGTGCCGCGTCGCTTTGCAGAATGCGCTCGGCCGCCGTTGCAGATCCTGCCTGGAAGCCGCCTTGAGCGCCGGCGCGGCCGATAATAGGGTGACCGGGCGTGCAGTATTACCCCGCTTATCTCGAGCTCCGTGGGCACCCGTGCGTCGTGATCGGGGGGGGCGAGATTGCGGAGCGCAAAGTGGCGACCTTGCTCGAGGCCGGCGCGCGCGTGACCGTGGTGAGCCCGCGCCTGACGCCGGCGTTGACCGCGCTCGCCGAAACCCACGAGGTGAGGCACTACGCGCGCGTCTATCGGCGCGGCGACCTCGCCGGTGCCTGGCTCGCGTACGCTGCGACCGACGACGACACGGTCCACGCCGAGATCGCCGCCGAGGCCGCCGAGGCGCGCGTGTTCCTGAACGTCGTCGACCGGCCGCGACTCTGCAGCTTCATCGTGCCGGCGATCGTGCGGCGCGATCCGGTCGCGATCGCGGTGTCGACGGGTGGCGCGAGCCCGGCCCTCGCGAAGCGCCTCGCGCGCGAGCTCGACGAGACGGTCGGCGCGGAATGGGGCCTCGCGGCGCAGGTGCTGGGTAAGCTACGGGCGCGGCTCGCGGACGTCGATCTGGCGACCCGGGCGCGTATCTTCGCGGCGCTCGCCGACGCTCCGCTCGTGAGCGCGCTCCGCGCCGGCGACACGGCGCGCGTCGACGCGCTCCTCACCGAGCACGTCGGGACCCCGACGACGCTCGCCGACCTCGAAATGGATCGCGCGGACGGTTTCGTTCGACGAGGCGACGCGCGTTGATGGATCTCCTGCTGCTCAAGATCGCGCTCGTCGCGTACCTCGCCGCAGCCGTCGGGTTCAGCGTGCACCTGCTCAGCCTGCGGCCGATCGCGCGCTTGGCCGGGACGATCGGGCTCGCGACGGCCTTCGGCGCGCACGGGGCGAGCATCCTGCTGCGCTCGTTCGCGGCCGGGTATCCCGCGGTCACGACCGAGTACGAGGCGTTGTCGTTCTTCGCGTGGCTGACGGTCGGCGTCTATCTCGGTGTGCAGTCGCGCGTGCGGCTGCCGGCCGTCGGCGCCGTCGTCGCGCCGCTCGCGTTCACGATGACGCTCGCGGCGTTCGCGTTTTACAGCGGCGTCCGCGAGCTGCCACCCAATCTCCGAAGCGCGTGGCTCCCGGTGCACGTGACCGCCGCGTTTCTCGGGAACGCGGTGCTCGCCCTCGCGTTCTGCGTCAGCCTCGTCTACCTGTTCCGCGAGCGCCAGCTGAAGGAGAAACGCATCGGCGGGCTCTCGAGCCGCCTGCCGTCGCTGGAAGCGCTCGACACGCTCAACTATCGCGCGCTCGCCTGGGGCTTCCCGCTCCTGACGCTCGGAATCGTGACCGGCGCGCTCTTCGCGAAGCACACGTGGGGACGCTTCTGGTCGTGGGACGAGCGCGAGATCTTCTCGCTCATCACCTGGATCGTCTACGCCGGGCTGCTCGAGGCCCGCATGGTCGCGGGCTGGCGCGGGCGGCGCGCGGCCACGGTCACGATCCTCGGCTTTGCCGTGCTCTTCGTCTCGTTCGTGTTCGGCCACATGATCTTTCCCGGCAAGCACGGTGGGAGCTTCGACTGATGGCCCGCGATCTCTGCATCATCGGGGTGAATCATCGGACGGCGCCGGTCGCGCTCCGCGAGCGTCTCGCGTTTCCGGCGTCCGGTCTCGTCGCCGCGCTCGGCGACTTGAAGAAGATCCCGGGCGTCCACGAAGCCGCGATCGTGTCGACCTGCAACCGAGTCGAGATCGTCACCGGCACCTCGCTGCCGGCGGATGTCGTCGCGGGCGGGATCGAGGATTTCCTTGCGCGCGTCCGCGAGGTCGAGCGCGCGACGTTCGCGCCGCACCTGTACGTGCACCACGGCCGCGAGGCGGTGCGCCACCTGTTCCGGGTGGCGGCGAGCCTCGATTCGATGGTCGTCGGCGAGCCGCAGATCCTCGGTCAGATGAAGGAGCAATACATCGCGGCCGCGACGGCGGGGACCTCGGGGACCGTGCTGCACAAGGCTTTCCACCGGGCGTTCACGGTCGCGAAGCGCGTTCGAACCGAGACCGGCATCGCCAGCAAGTCGGTGTCGGTGGCGTCGGTCGCGGCCGATCTCACGCGCACCATCTTCGAAACGCTCGACGACAAGGCCGTGCTGCTGATCGGTGCCGGCAAGATGAGCCAGCTCGTCGCGCGCCACCTGCAAGCACGCGGCTGCGGCGAGATCATGGTGACCACGCGGACCTTCGACAACGCCGTCCAGCTCGCGCGCGAGTTCGGCGGAACGCCGATCCCGTTCGAGCGCCTGGCCGAGTACTTGAAGCACGCCGACATCGTGATCGGGTCCGCCGGTGCGGCCGATCACTTGGTCGGTCCGTCGGTCGTGCAGGACGTGCTGCGGGCGCGGAAGCAGAGGCCGATGTTCTTCGTCGACCTCGCCGTGCCGCGGAACTTCGATCCGGCAATCAATGACCTCGACAACGTGTACGTCTACGACATGGACGACCTCGCCCGGACCAGCGCCGATCACACCGGCGAGCGCGAGCGCGAAGCGGAGCGCGCCGAGGCGATCGTCGAGTCGGAGGTGGATCGCTTCGTTCAGTGGCTTGGTGGCCTCGATGTGGTACCCACGATCGTGGCGCTCCGGCAGAAGATCGAAACGATCCGGCAAAGCGAGCTCGAAAAGGCGCTGGCGTCGTTGCAGGACCAGGCCCCGCGCCACCGCGCGCTGCTCGACGCGCTCACTTCGTCGATCGTGAACAAGATTCTGCACGCGCCGCTCGCGTCGTTGAAGCGCGAAGGTGCCGGCGACGAGCCCGATCTCGCGGCCAGCGTGCGCCGACTCTTCGACTTGGAGCTGCGCGAGACATTGAGGACCGACGACGAGCCCGAGGACAGCGAGTGAGCGCCGGCGCCGAGCCGCTCCGCCTCGGCACCCGTGGCAGCGCGCTCGCCCTCCGACAGTCGAGCATGGTCGCGGCCGCGCTCGAACGGCTCGGCACGACCGTCGAGCTCGTCACCATCAAGACGAGCGGCGACGTCGCGACCGGCAGCCTCGCCGCGCTCGGCGGCAAGGGCCTGTTCGTGAAGGAGATCGACGAGGCGCTGCTGCGCCACCAGATCGATCTCGCGGTGCACTCGTTGAAAGACGTGCCCGCGACCCTGCCGAAGGGCCTGGCCTTGGTCGCGACGCCGCCGCGCGCCGATGCTCGCGACGTCCTGATCGCGGCCGCCGGCGTCGGGTTTGCGGATCTTCCCGCAGGGACGCGAATCGGAACGTCGAGCCTGCGGCGGCGCGCGCAGGTGGCGTCGCTGCGCCCGGATCTCGCGGTCGTCGAGATGCGCGGCAACGTCGACACCCGCCTCGCGAAGCTCGGGCGCGGTGAGGTCGACGCGATTCTGCTCGCCGCCGCTGGTCTGGAACGGCTCGGCCTGACGCCGGCCGGGGCGATCGCGCTCCAGCCGACGGTATTCGTGCCGGCGATCGGGCAGGGCATCCTGGCGCTCGAGGCGCGTGCCGACGACGACGCCGTGCGCGCGATCGTCGGTGCGCTCGACGACCCTGCGACGCGCGCCGCGGCACACGCGGAACGTGCGTTCCTCACCGCGATTGGCGGCGATTGCCACACGCCGCTCGCGGCGTACGCGACGGTCGCGGGTGACCGACTCGCGATGCGCGTGATGGTCGCGTCGATCGATGGCCGGGAGATCGTCGGCGACACGTTCACGGGTGCGGTCACGGACGCGGTGGAGATCGGCGAGCGGCTTGCCGTCGCGCTGCTGTCGCGCGGAGCCGCGGAGCTGATCGCGGCCGCGGGCCGGCCGTGACCATGCGGCTGGAGGCCGCGCGCGCTTGCCCGCCGGGGGCCGCTTGCGATTGCCCGCCGGCGGCCGCATGAGCTCGCGGGTCACCGGTCGCGTGAGCCTGGTGGGCGCCGGCCCCGGCGACCCCGGCCTCCTCACGTTGCACGGACGGCGCTGCCTCGAAGGCGCCGACGTCGTCATCTACGACAACCTCTCGAACCCCGACCTGCTCGCGTTCACGCGAACCGATTGCGAGATCATTTTCACCGGCAAGCACGGGACCGGCGTGCGCCTCACGCAGGATCAGATTACCGCGACGATGCTCGACCACGCGCGCGCGGGCCGCTGGGTCGTCCGGCTGAAAGGCGGCGATCCGTTCGTCTTCGGCCGCGGCGGCGAGGAAGCGCTCGCCTGCGTCCACGCGGCCATCCCCTTCGAGATCGTGCCCGGCGTCACCGCGGCCGTCGCCGCGCCCGCCTACGCGGGCATTCCGCTCACCCATCGCGATCACGCGTCGGTCGTGAGCTTCGTCACGGGCCACGAAGCGGAACGCGGCGAATCGGGAGCGCGCGCCGCGCCACGCGGAACAGCGCCAGACGCGCACGGAGTCATTCCCTGGGACGCGCTCGCCCATCAGGGCGGCACCATCGTCCTCTACATGAGCGTCCTCCAGTTCGCGGCCAACGCCGCGAGCCTCGTTGCCGCCGGCCTCTCGCCCGACACCCCCGCTGCCGCCATCCGCTGGGGTACGACGCCGCGTCAGCGCGTCGTGACCGGCACGATCGCGACGCTGCCCGAGCTCGTCGCCGCCGCGGAGCTCCGTCCGCCCGCGCTCATCGTGATCGGCGACGTCGTGCGGCTCGCGCCCGATCTCGCGTGGTTCGAGACCCGGCCGCTCTTCGGGCGCCGCATCGTCGTGACGCGGCCGCGCGGCCAGGTGCAGGCGTTCGCCGCGCTCCTGGAGCGTGAAGGCGCGGAGGTCACGGCCCTCCCGACCATCGCGCCGATCCCGCCCGACACCTTCGCGGCGTTCGACGAGGTGCTGGCCAACGTCGGTCGGTACACGTGGCTCGTGCTCACGAGTCCGCACGGGGTCGAGGTGTTCTTCGAGCGCATGCGGACGCTCGGCCGCGATGTGCGCGAGCTCGCGGGGGTCGGCCTCGCCGCCATCGGACCGGCGACGGCCGCCGGCATTGCGGCGCGCGGTCTCAACGTCGCCATCACACCGGACGAGTACCGCGCGGAGGCCGTCGCCGATGCGCTCATCGCCACCGGCGTCGCGGGCAAGCGCATCTTGCTCGCACGTGCGGCGGGCGCCCGCACGGTGTTGCCCGAACGTCTGCGTGCGGCCGGCGCGCTCGTCGACGACGTCGCGACCTATCGCACCGTGCTGCCGCCCGAGGCGGCGGCCGCTCCGGCGCTCTTCGCCGGCGAGCGACGTCCGGATCTCGTCACATTCACGAGCTCCAGCACCGTCTCCAACTTCGCGCGGCTCTTTCCCGCCCGCGATCTGCGGACCGTGCTCGCGGGCGTTGCCGTCGGCTGCATCGGACCGGTGACCGCGGCGACGGCGCGCGATCTCGGGCTCACCGTCGACGTCGAGCCACAGGTGTACACAGTGCCGGCCTTCGCGGCCGCGATCGTCGAATACTTTCAGAGCGCCGGGCCCAGCGGCCGGAGCGACGAGCGCCCCGGCCGCTGACGGCGTCAGATCTGCGGAACCTTCGCGGTGATCTTGAAGGCTTTGGTGGCGAACGGGGCGACCGTCGTCGTGCCGGGCCCCAGGTCGCAGACGGCATCGGCGGGATCGCCGCCTGGTCCCGTCACGGCACCCCAGAAGACGTTGCTGGCCGCGAGCGGACTGCGCTCGTTCGCGGTGCCGCAATTGGCAGAGCCGCCCAAGGCTTTGGCGCCGTTGCCCACCAGGTTCGACGCGCTGATGCTCATGGTGGAGGTGCCCTGGTTGTGGACGCCACCCTGGACGTTCGCGATTGCGGCGAGGCCCGTGATCGTGACCGTCTCTCCGTGGCCGCCGAAGAGGCCTCGGCCGTTGCCGATCGCGACGTTGCCGGTGAGCACCACCTCGCCGTGAAGCGCGGCGATAAAGCCGACGAAATCGTTGCCGAGCGCGACGTTCCCCACCATCTGCTGGGTGCCGTTGCCGCCGGCGTCGAAGCCCGACGAGGTGTTCACCACCGAGAGATTGCCGCGCGCGAGCGAGCCGCCAAGGCTGCCGAGCACGAAACCTTCGAAGGTCGCGCTCGCGACGTTGCCTTGCACGAGCTGACCGCCGCCGGTGCCGCCGGTCGCGAAGCCGTTGTTGGTGAGGATGGCGAGG
>JBDSJB010000485.1:0-5108 GCA_039917665.1 Binatia bacterium | reverse complement strand
GCACACGCTCGGTGAGCGTGCGACGGCTGCGTACGAAGGCGCTCGCGAAACGGTGCGTCGCTTCCTCAACGCCGCCAGCGCGAGCGAGATCGTCTTCACGCGCGGCACCACGGAAGCCCTCAACCTGGTGGCGGCCAGTCATGGCCGTACGCAGATCGTGTCCGGCGACGAGATCGTCGTCTCCGGCATGGAGCATCACGCCAACCTCGTTCCCTGGCAGATGCTGTGTCGGGCAACCGGGGCGACGCTCCGAATCGCACCCGTCGACGCGCGGGGCGTGCTCGATCGTGACGCGTACGCCGCGCTGCTCGGCGCGCGGACCAAGGTCGTCGCGCTCGCCCACGTGTCGAACGCGCTCGGCAGCCTGAACCCGATCGCCGATCTGGTTGCGGTGGCGCGACGATGCGGCGCCGTCGTCGTCGTCGACGGTGCGCAGGCCGTCGCGCACCTGCCGGTCGACGTGCGGGCGCTGGAGTGCGATTTCTACGCGTTCTCCGGCCACAAGCTCTATGGCCCGACGGGCATCGGCGTGCTGTACGGCCGCGCGGCCCTGCTCGCAGCGATGCCGCCCTGGCAAGGCGGCGGCGAGATGGTGCGATCCGTCACCTGGGACGACGCGGTGTACGACGATCCTCCGTATCGCTTCGAGGCCGGCACGCCGCCGATCGCGGGTGCCGTCGGGTTGGCGGCGGCGATCGACTATCTGGCGTGTCTCGATCGCGCCGCGGTCGGCGCCCACGAGCGCGATCTGCTGCAGTATGCGGAGGCGGCGCTCGCCGCGGTTCCGGGCCTGCGCTTCATCGGCACTGCGCCGGACAAGATCGGCGGACACTCGTTCGTGCTCGCCGGGCTGCACGCGCACGACGTCGCGACGGTGCTCGACGGCGAGGGCGTCGCCGTGCGGGCCGGGCATCATTGTGCGCAGCCGATCCTGCGCCAGCTCGGTGTCGCTGCGACGGTGCGCGCGTCGTTCGCCTTGTACAACGGGCGTGACGACGTGGATCGTCTGGTCGCCGGGATCGCTGCGGCGCGGAGCCTGCTCGGCACATGACGGCGGTCGCCGATCTGTATCGCGCCGTGGTGCTCGAGCACGGTAAGCGGCCGCGGAACGTCGGACCGCTGGACGGCGCGACGCATGC
This sequence comes from Binatia bacterium, assembly GCA_039917665.1. GTDB lineage: Bacteria > Desulfobacterota > Binatia > UTPRO1 > UTPRO1 > UTPRO1. Next base: position 3,969 of record JBDSJB010000485.1, on the reverse strand, counting down.
CGCCAATGGCGAGAATCCGCTCTGCGGGGACGCGCTCCACGTCGGGGTCGTGCTCGACGGGGACCGTCTGACGGCCGTGTGCTTTGAAGGAGACAGCTGCCTCCTCGCGACGGCGTCGGCGTCGCTCATGACGGAATGGCTCGCGGGTCGAACGGGCGTGGAAGCGCGGCGCCTGATCGCGCAGATGGAACGGGTGTCCGCAGAAGGCGAGGTCGGTGAAGCAACGGTCGCGCTCGCCGACCTCCGGCCGTTCGCCGATGTGCACCGTCATCCCGTCCGCGTCCAGTGCGCGATGCTGCCGTGGCGGACGCTGCAGCGCGCGCTCGGCGTTTGAAAGGGCGTCGTCGGTTGGGTTAGAGAGCCCGGATGGCCCAATTGAAAGCAGGCGCACGGCTCAAGAGTGCCGTATGCGCAACCGAAGTGATCGTGATCGCGGCCCCCGCCGCCGGTGCCGACGTGCAGTGCGGCGGCGCGGCGATGCTGGTCGCCGGTGAGCAGGCGCCCGCGGGTGTTGCCCTCGATGAAGCTGCGACCGCCGGCACCACGCTCGGCAAACGCTACGTCAGCCCGGCGGGAGACCTGGAGCTGCTCTGCACCAAGCCGGGCAAAGGCTCGCTTGCCGTCGGCGGCGCGCCGTTGGTGTTGAAAGAAGCGAAGCCGTTGCCGTCCTCGGACTGAGCCGACTCCCACACCTTTCCACGAGACTCCCATGAATCTGATGATGCTGCTCGAGATGGCGACGGATGGCTTCGGCGATCGCGTGGCCGTCCAGAATGGAGCTGACCGCTTCACCTACGCCGAGCTCTTCGCGGCGGCGGGGGCGGCGGCCGACACCGTCGCGGCGAGTGGCGCGTCGCGCCTCGCGGTGCTCGACGTGAACAGTCTCGCGGTACCGCTGGGTCTGTTCACGGCGGCGTGGGCCGGCATCCCGTTCGTGCCGCTGAACTACCGCTTGACGGGCACCGAGCTCGACGCGCTGCTCGGGTCGATCGCTCCCGCGTACCTCGTGACCGACGTCGAGCGCTCCGCGACGCTGGCCGGGGCGGTGCAGACCGTCGTGGCGCGGGAGGCCTTTCTGCAGAACGGGCGTGCCGCGAAGACGCGGGCCCCCGAGTGGTCGATGGATGCCGACGCGATCGCCATTCTGCTGTTCACGAGCGGCACGACCGGAGCCCCCAAGGCAGCGGTGCTGCGGCAGAAGCACCTCGTGTCGTACATCTTCGGATCCGTCGAGTTCGGCGGGGCCGCCGAAGAGGACGCGGCGTTGGTGAGCGTGCCGCCGTACCACATCGCGGGTATGGCGGCGATATTGAGCTCGGTCTACTCGGGTCGGCGCGTCGTGCAGTTGACGAGCTTCGACGCCGAGACGTGGGTGGCGACGGCGCGGGCCGAGCGCGTGACGCACGCGTTCGTCGTCCCGACGATGCTGACACGCATCGTCGACGTGCTCGTGCGCGACGGCGTGACGCTGCCGCATCTCCGAGCGCTCTCGTACGGCGGCGGCAAGATGCCGCAGCCGGTGATCGAGCGCGCCATGGACCTGATGCCGGAGACCGCGTTCACGAATGCCTACGGGCTGACGGAAACGAGCTCGACGATCACCGTGCTCGGCCCGGACGATCACCGCGCGGCCGCGGCGAGCGACCATGCGGGTGTACGACGCCGGATCGTCTCGGTCGGACGCGCGCTTCCGAGCATCGAGCTCGAGGTGCGGGACGAGGAAGGCCGTGCCTGTGCCGTTGGCGTGTCGGGCGAGATCCACGTGCGTGGCGAGCAGGTGTCGGGCGAGTATCTCGGCCTCGCGTCGCGCATGACGAACGACGGCTGGTTCCCGACTCGGGACGCGGGCGCGCTCGACCCCGAGGGGTACCTGTTCCTCGAAGGACGCATCGACGACGTGATCGTACGTGGCGGTGAGAACCTCTCGCCGGGCGAGATCGAAGAGGTCCTGCTCGCGCATCCGAGCGTCGCCGACTGTGCGGTCGTGGGCGTCGCCGACGTGCAATGGGGCGAGGCCGTCGCGGCCGTCGTGGTCCTCCACGTCGGACGCGCGGCCGAAGCCGATGAGCTCCGCGAATGGGTGAAGGCGCGACTCCGCTCGTCGCGAGCGCCGGGACGCGTCGAGTTCCGAGAGGAGCTCCCGTACAACGAGACCGGGAAGCTGCTGCGCCGGAAGCTCCGCGACGAATTGGCGCGGAGCGCGTAGGTCGTCACGTGTCGGCGTCGTCTCTCACGCTCGCCGACTTCATCGAGCGCCTCGCGACGCCCGCATCGTCGGAGTGGTCGGTGCTTACCGGCACGCCGGTGCTGGCCGTCGACGCGACGGGCCCTGACGATGCGCGCACGTCGGCAGACGCGTTGTCGCGAGCTGTTGGCGTATTGGGCACGCTGCCCTGTCCGTCGGTGGCGCTGATCGGCGAGCGTTCGTCCGGGCCCGTACAGCGGGTGCTGGCTGCCTTCGACGTCGTCGTGACGACGCGCGCCGAGCTCGACGCGGTGGTCGCGGCCGTCACGCGGACGCCGCTCGCGGCGGCGACGTTGGTGCACGTGCTGCGGGCCGGCGCCGTGCTCACGGTCGCGGAGGCTCTCACGCTCGAGTCGCTCGGGTACGCGACGCTGCAAGCGGGGCCGGAGCACGCGCGCTGGCTCGCCGCACGCCCAGCCGCAGCGCACGGAGTTACCGACGGCGATCCGGTACGCGTCGAGCTCGAGAATGATCGGCTCATCATCACGCTCGATCGGCCGGCTCGGCACAACGCCTTTTCCGCCCGCATGCGGGACGCGCTCTGCGCAGCGCTCGCGCTGGCGCACGCCGAGCCCGACCTCGCCGTGGTGCTACGCGGCGCCGGGCCGTCGTTCTCGAGCGGGGGCGACCTGGACGAGTTCGGGACGCGGCCGGACCCGACGACCGCGCACCTGGTCCGCATGACCCGGAGCCCGGCCCGGCTGCTTGCGGCGATCGCTCCGCGTCTGCGGGCCGAGGTGCACGGCGCATGCCTCGGCGCCGGCAGCGAGCTCGCGGCCTTCGCCGGTCATGTCATCGCGACGTCCGACGCGGTCTTTCAGCTGCCCGAGGTGGCGATGGGGCTGATCCCCGGCGCCGGCGGGACGGCCAGCATCACGCGTCGGATTGGGCGCCAGCGCACGGCGGGGCTCGCGCTGACGGGTCGGCGTCTCGACGCGGCGACGGCACTCGGGTGGGGCTTGATCGACGCGGTCGCGGAGGCCGCAAAGGTTTCTTGACGTGTCCTCCGGCTGACGGCACGATCCCGCCCTCATGCGCAAACCCCCAGTGTCGAAGCACCTCGCCCAGCTGGTCGTCGCTGCCGTTCTCTCCGCCGTCACCATCGCGACTGTCGACGCGCAGAGCGCGCCGGGAAGCGCCGGCGCGAAGCTCGCATCGAAGTGCCAGCAAGCGATCATCAAGGCGAACGGTAAGCTGCTCGGGCAACGGCTGAAGCAGCTCGCCACGTGCAGCAATGCCGTGCTCGGTTGCCTCCAAACGGCGCCGGGCGACACCAAGTGTCTGACGAAGGCGTCCGGCAAGTGCGAGAAGCAGCTCGGCGCGGACGGAGCGCCGGATCCCGTTGGCGACAAGGTCGAGGCGGCGGTGGTGAAGAAGTGCGGCGCGGTGCCGCTCACGGATCTGCTGGACGTCGCGGTGCTCGGTTTCGCGAATGCGGAAGCGCGGTGCGCCGACCTCGGCGTGGCGCCCCTCGGTAGCGTCGCCGACGTTGCGCACTGTCTCCGCCTGGCCCACGCCCAGACGTCGGAGACGACGTACGGCGTCGAGCTGCCGCGCGCGCGCGAGCTCACCGCGCAGGGCGGCGTGAATGCGTTGCGTGTGCCGGGCTTGCCGGTCGTGGCCGGCTGCGGCGAGTGCAACGCGGGGTCGCCGGGGACGGGGAAGGGCGTCACGGGCTGTGCCGCCGCGATCACCAAGGCCGCGGCGGGCTTCATCGCGAGCAC
>JBDSJB010000484.1:0-3766 GCA_039917665.1 Binatia bacterium | reverse complement strand
AGTGACGAGGTGGTTCGGATTCGGGAGGGTGGCGGCGACGCCAATGGGCAACCGGCGCTGACGCGGATCGCCGAGGGGCTCGCGAATCCCTGCCGGCACTGCCTCGGGCTGATCGCGCCGGGGGACGAGAAGCTGGTGCTCGCGCATCGACCGTTCGAGACGCCCCAACCCTACGCCGAAACCGGGCCGATCTTTCTCCACAAGGAGTCGTGCCCCCGCTACGACGGCGACGCGTTGCCGCCCTGGTTCGACTTCATGGAACCCGCGCTGGTCCGCGGCTACGACACCGACGACTGGATCCGGTACGAGACGGGTGACGTCCTGCCCGGCAAGGACCTCGCCGCCGCCTGCCGCCGCATCCTCGCCGACGAGACGATCGCGTACGTCCACATCCGATCGAAGTTCAATTGCTTTCAGTGTCGGGTGGATCGCGGCTGAGATGAAGCGGGGTGTCGATCGCGCGTCGACACCCCACTCCCCGTCATGCCACCGGCACGCGTTGCGGCTTCGCGGCCCCCGGCGGCGTGCCGAGTCGCGGCACGAGCATCGGAACACTGCGCCGGTACTCGGCGTACGACGCGCCGAGCGCGTCTTCCAGATCGTGCTCCTCGAAGCGGATCGCGACCAGAATGTACGCGGTCGTCATGACCGCAAAGAAGAAGTGCGCGGCGGTCATCGTCGGCGCCGCCCAGAACGCGAGGAACCATCCGACGTACAGCGGATGGCGGACGTGGCGGTAGGGTCCCGGCGTCGCGAACTTCAGGTGCGTGTAGGGCTGCCCGCGCAAGAAGAGCCACACCTGGCGGAGGCCGAAGAGATCGAAGTGGTTGATGAGGAACGTGACGACGAGCACCGTCGTCCACCCGAGCACGAACACCGCGTGGAGCGCGGCCCGCCCGGCCGGGTTCGTGACGTCCCACACGACGCCACCGATCGGACGCCACTGCCAGAAGAGGAGGATCAGGGCGAGGCTCGAGGCCAGCACGTACAGGCTGCGTTCGGCCGCCGTCGGCACGAACCGCGTCACGATCGCCTTGAACCACGGGCGCGCCATGACGCTGTGCTGCACCGCGAACAGCGCCAGCAAGGCGCCGTCGATCAGCAGTGCCAGGCCGACGGGGTCGGTCGGCGCGCCGTCGATGGTGACCGGCACCACCAGGCCCCCGACGAACCCCATCGCGTAAAGGAACGTCCCGAAAAACAAGGCATACGAGACGACCCCGAAGAGAAACACGGCCCAACGTTGCATCATGATGCGCTCCTTTCTTCTGCTTGGATCCAAGGCGCTACCTTTTGGGTAGCGATCGCTACCTGGAGGGGAAGGACGACGTCGACCAGCGTAGGGTCGGCCGTCAGCGGCCCGGCCGGCGTTCGAGAGCGCGCTGCGCCGATCGAGATCCCTCCGATCACGGTCCTCGTCATCGCGACGGATGATCGTGGCAGGGTGTCCCTCAGACAACGCTCCGCGGCGCCGTTTCCCTTAGCCGGAACGCCGGCAGTTATCCGCGACGCCGGCTCGCTTGATCCGGCGTCGTGCTTCGTGGTGCAAGCTGACCCATGGACGTGATCTCGGACGTGCTGCGCGTGATCCGCTTGTCCGGCGTCGTCGTGTTCCACACGGAGCTGACGGCGCCGTGGGGCCTCGCCGTCCCGCCCGCGACCGCGCTCGGCAAGCTCCTCGATCTCGAAACGCGCCGGCTGATTGCCTTTCACGCCGTCGCCACCGGGAGCTGCGTCTCGCTGCTCGACGGCATCGAGCGCCTCGACGAGGGCGACGTCGTCATGTACCCGCGCGGCGACGGCCACGTGCTGGCCAGCGATCCAACGGTCGCGCCGACGCCCGTCGGAGGCCTCCTGCCGCCTCTGTCGCCCGAGCAACTGGCGATCGTGAAGCATGGCGGGGGCGGGTCGATGACCCGGCTCGTCTGCGGCTTCGTGCATTGCGACGAAGGCGTCTTCAACCCGCTCGCCGCGGCCCTTCCCAAAGTGCTCTGCGGGCGGAGCGCGGGACGCAACGGTCCGACTCCGCTGCACGGCTTGCTGCAACTCGCTCTCTCGGAAGCCGCATCCCCGCGGCCCGGCACGACGACGCTGCTCACGCGCCTCACCGAGCTCATGTTCGTCGAGGTGTTGCGCACGTTCATGGAGTCGTTGCCCGCGGAGCAGAGGGGCGCGACGCCAACCGGATGGTTCGCCGGGCTCCGCGATCCGTTCGTCGGACGCGCGCTGCAACAGCTCCACGCGGCGCCCGATCGCCACTGGACCGTCGACGAGCTCGGCCGCGCCGTCGGCCTCTCGCGCTCGGCGCTCGTCGACCGCTTCAACGCGCTCATCGGCCAGCCGCCGATGACGTACCTCACGCACTGGCGGATCCAGCTCGCGACCCAGCTCCTGCGCGACTCGCACGCGAGCGTCGCCGATGTCGGATCGCGAGTCGGCTACGCGTCCGAGACCGCATTCAATCGCGCGTTCCGTCGGGTCGTCGGGCTACCGCCGGCGGCGTGGCGACGGCAAGCGGTGCGCTGACACCCCGTCGTTCGGTACTGTCTCAGTTCGATTCTCGCGGCAGCGATTGGTGGTGGCAGCCGGCGGGCGGGTCGGGGATGGCGCCTACGGTCGCGCGGTCGCTGACACCCAACGCTTACAACCTGCCGCCGCCACCATGGCCGGCGCACACGCGAGCTGCCGCTCCCCGGACATCCCCGACCCGCCCGCCGGCTGCATCATCACTCAATATTCATGGAGCCTTTGGTTCCCGAGTGCGAGTCTGCGCGTCCGATCGTCCTTGTTGTGATGCCTCGTCGGTGGGTGGGTGAGGGAGTGCTCCGGGGAGCCGCAGCTCGCCTGTGCGCCGTCCATGGTGGCAGCGGCAGGTTGTACGCGCTGGGTGGCGAAACCCGGCGACCGTAGGAGCACACCCTGACCCACCCACCGGCGACACCGCCCAACAGGCAGGGGCCTCACGAACAGACTGAGACACTACCGGCGCCGCCGCGGGTGACTTCTCCGGCCGGAATCGCGCAAAAATCGCAGCACGGGTCGAGCGGCACCGCGGACGATGGTCCAGGCACAACCACCGCTGGAAACGCCTGCTCTCGACGACGGCCTGGCAGCCTTCGTCGCCGCGCGCACCCGCTTGTTCGGCATCGCGTACCGCATGCTCGGCAGCGCGCTCGGAGCCGAGGACCTCGTGCAAGACGTCTGGTAGCGATGGCAGACGGCGGATCGCAGCGTCGTCAAGAATCCGGGGGCGTTTCTCGCGACGACCGCGACGCGACTCGCCATCAACCACTGCCAATCGGCGCGCGCGCGCCGCGAGACCTACGTTCGGGTCGTGGCTGCCGGAGCCGGTGGAGACCAGTGCCGACCCGGGCTTGGGAGCCGAACGGGGTGAGGCATTGGAGTTCGCAGTGCTGTTGCTGCTCGAAACCCTCTCGCCCCGGAACGCGCCGCCTACGTCCTCCGAGAAGCCTTCGACTACGCCTACTCGACATAGCGCCACAACCCCGGTTGTCGCGGTTGGCGGGGCGAGTTATCACCCGACCATGCGTCAGATCTCGTTGGTATTGGCCTTCGTCGTGCTCGGGTTCGTTGGGAACGCTCTGCCGGCCGCCGCACAAGAGTGCGGCGACGCCGACGGCAGCGGTTCGGTCGGGGTTTCCGACGGCGTGCAGACGTTGCGCGCGGCGGCGGGTCTCGAGAGCCTCTGCACGCTCGCGGCCTGCGACATCGACGGCAGCGGCGCGATCTCCGTCACGGACGGCGT
>JBDSJB010000483.1:0-5234 GCA_039917665.1 Binatia bacterium | reverse complement strand
GACGTCCATTTCCCGGACGGTCCCAAAGTCTTGATGCAGGGCCGGTAACCGGCCCCGAGCTCAACGCTGCTTGGCGTCGAGCTCGGACCAGCGGGCGTAGAGGCTCTCGACCCGGGCGCTCGCGGTTTCGTTTTCGGCATAGCGCCGCGCGAGCTCGCCCGCGTCCGAGACGACGGCCGGGTCTTCCAACGCGGCGCGACATGCGGCGAGCGCCTCCTCGGCTTCGAGGATGGTCGCCTCGATGCGGTCCCATTCGCGCTGCTCGCGGTAGCTGAGGCGCTTCGTCGTCGCGGCGGGCCGCGGCGTCATGGCGCGGGGGGTTTCGCTCCTGGCGTTGGCCTCGGCGGCCCGCTGGGCTTCGGCGGCCAGCCATTGGGCGAGGTCGGCGAACGGCGTCAGGCCACCCGCGCCGTCGAGCGCGAGCAGGCTCGTCGACACCCGATCGAGCAAGTAGCGATCGTGGGTCACGAGCACGACGGCTCCGGGGAACTCGAGCAGGCTCTCCTCGAGGACTTCGAGCGTCGGGATGTCGAGGTCGTTGGTCGGCTCGTCGAGCAGCAGGAGGTCGGCGGGTTGCAGCATGAGGCGCGCGATGTGGACGCGGGCGCGCTCACCGCCGGAGAGCTGGCCGACCGGTTGCCCGAGCTGCTCGAAGCGGAAGAGGAAGCGCTTCGACCACGACGCGATGTGGACGGGACGGTCGTGGTAGATGACGGTGTCGCCGTCGCCGGCGAGCGCTTGCTTGAGCGACCAGGCCGGGTCGAGGCCGCCGCGATGCTGGTCGAAGTGCACGACCCGGAGATCGTCCGCGCGCTCGATCGTGCCGCGGTCGGGAGCGAGCGTGCCGGCCAGCAGCTGCAGCAGCGTGCTCTTGCCGCTGCCGTTGGCGCCGAGCAGACCGAGCCGCAGACCCGGGCCGACGACCAGATCCAGACCGGTCACGATCGGCCGTCCGCCACGCGCTTTGTCGACGCCCGTCGCGACGACCAGCCGGCGGGTCTGACGGCCGGACGCATTGAAGGTGATGCCGGCCTTGCCGGTGCGCGCGCGGTCGTCGGCGGTGGCGAGCTCGTCGATCAGCTTGCCGGCTTGGGAGATGCGCGCCTGCTGCTTCGTCGTCCGCGCCTTGGCGCCCTGCCGGAGCCAGGCGATCTCGCCGCGCACGCGATTGGCGAGCGTGTCGCGATACGCAGCCTGCTCGCGTAAGGCCTCGTCACGGCGCTCGAGAAAATCGCTGTAGCGGCCCGTCGTCTCGAAGAGGCCGGCCGGATAGATCCGGTCGATCTCGACCATCCGGCCGGCGACGTTCTCGAGAAACCAGCGATCGTGGCTGACGACGAGATACGCGAAGCGCTCCGCCCGGAGCAGCGTCTCGAGCCAGACGATGCCGGCGACGTCGAGGTGGTTCGTCGGCTCGTCGAGCAAGAGCACGTCGGGCCGGCACGCGACCTCGCGGACGATCGCGAGCCGCTTCAGCCATCCGCCCGACAGCGTGCCGGCGCGGACGGTCGGGTCCGTGAACCCGGCGCGACTGAGGGCCTTCGCGACCCGCAGCGCGACCTCGCTGCCGTCCTTTGCGATCGCGGTGACCGCGCTGCTGACGATTGCCTCCACCGTTTCCTCGGCGGAGAACGTCGGATCCTGCGGCACGTAGCCGACTCGCGCGAGCCGCCGCAGCGCCCGCGTTCCCTGGTCAGGGATCTCGTGGCCGGCGAGGATGCGGAGCAGCGTCGACTTGCCGGAGCCGTTCGGACCGACCACGCCGACGCGATCGCCTTCGACGATGCCGAGCGACAGGTCGCGGAAGAGCGGGGCCGTGCCGAACGCTTTGCTGACGCTCTGCACGGAGAGAATGACCGGGGCGCTCATCGCGATCGCGGCCGTCGCAGACGCGCGCCGCCGACGAGTGCGTCCTTCTGGGGACGCGAGAGCGTCTTGATCCAGTGCTCGGTCTTGAGCGCGTCGCCCCACGTGCGGACGCGCCGCGACCAGAGCAGCGTGACGGGGAGACGCGCACGCGTATAACGGGACGCCCGCCCGGCGGAATGCTGCTCGAGCCGGCGGGAGAGATCCTTGGAGGCGCCGGTGTAGAGAGAACCGTCGTTGCAGCGCAGAATGTAGACGACGTGCATCGGTCCGTACGATGTAAGCGAGCGAGGTGAAAAATGCGACCACACGTCGTCGCGCTGGAGGGCGCGGGCGTCGACGTGTGACGCGTCAGCTCGGGATGATCCCGACCAGCGCGCACACCGCCCACCCCGCGAAGCCGATGAAGAGCGGGATGGTGAGGTTGTCGTCGAGGCGGATCGGCAGCATCTCGCAGAGCGCACCGGCGAGGCCGATCGCGATCGAGGCGACGGCGATCGCGCCCGGCGCGACGAGCGTCGTGAGCCGCAGCACGACCGCGGTAATGATGGCCGTCGCAGCGAAGAACGCGGCCGAGCCTTCGACGCTCTTCGCCTGCACGATGTGGTGCCGGCCCCAGGTGATGCCGACCACCGCCGAGAGCGGGTCGGCGATCGCCAGCGTGTAGATCGCGATCAGCGCGAGCGTCTTCGGGAAGGTCAGCAGCGTGAGCAGGATGGCGATCGCGTAGGGCGTCATCGCCGATTCCTTGAACTGCTCCTCCGCGCGGAACAGCAACGCATTGACCGACGGGACGCGCTCGATCAGCTCGGGATAGTGAATGCGGACGCGGTCGAAGATGTAAACGAGGCACGCGATCGAGCCGAACGTGTGGACGATCTGCTCGTGCGTGAAGATGAGCGCGTACGCGGTCGCGATGGCGCAGCCGTTGGCGCAGTGGACGAGGCGGCGGCCGAGCTGGAGATCCTTCCGCGTCGCCGACGGGGCGTGACTCGGCGCGGCGACCTCGGTCGCGGTGACCTCGACCTCAATTGGTGATTCGGGCTCGGGCATCATAGCGGCAGCGCGGGGCCGGGCTTCAGCGTCTTGAAGCGTCCGGCCAGCCAATCGTCGATGCCCGACGTGTACCACGGCGAGAAGCGCCGATCCGAGGGGCCGCCGGCGAGGCAGGTGCGGGCGCTCTCCTCGGCGAAGTCCGTCACGATCCGATACGACGGCGCGAAGCTCGTGACTCGACCGCCCGAGCGATAGACCTGGCCTTGGTGGATGGTGGCGCGGTTGCCGCGCAGCGAGATCGGGCCGCGATCGAATCCGAGCCAGGTCGGCAGCCGGCCGCCCAGCATCAGGTGCTTCATCATCACGCGTTGCTCGCTGCCCCAGGTGGTGAGCGGGCCGTCGAGTGAGCGCGCGACGATGCGGGTGAAGAGCTGCGCGCGGGTCTCGGCACCGAACCATAGACTACGCTCGGCGAGGAGGATGCGGTCGAGGTTGTAATAGAAGTCGGCGAGGATCGCGGTCTCGCCGGCGACGTGGCGCATGACCTCGGCGCCGAGCACGCCGCCGAAGACCTCGCGGATGACCGCACGGTAGAAGCGCTCGAACAGCGTGGCGGCGATCGACGCGGGGTCGTAGCGACAATCCCAGGTGCGGAGGATGTCCGCCGTCGGCGTGACGGGGAGGAGCGGGCGGAGGACCGCCATGAAGCGCTCCGCGTGCGGCGAGAGGACGTCCATCTGCATCGCCCCGACGTCGGCGGGCGTCCAGTCGCTCCGGGCTTCGAGCAGGGCCGCGATGCGCTCGGCGCGGTACGGGCCCATCGGCAGATTGATCGGATGGGCGCGGCCGAGATGGTTCAGATCGTTGTTGGCGGTCGTGATGAAGCCGCTCTCGGGGTTGAACGCGCGCGGCAAGTCGCTCGCCGGAACGAAGCCTTGCCAATCGTTCTCGGCGTCCCAGCCCGCGACGGGCACGAGACCGCTCCAGCCTTTCCGCCGCACCGGCATGCGCCCAGACATTTGGTACCCGATGTTGCCGTGCCGGTCGGCGAGCACCCAGTTGAACGAGGGCTCGAGTCGGCCGAGCTCGGTCATGCCGGTCGCGACGTCGCCCACCGTGAACATCTCGAAGCTCGCCGCCAGCGACTCGGCCCCCGTGCCCGCGCCCGACGCCCAGCGCGTCGCGAGGTAGTGGCCCGGCGTCGTCGGATCGCCGGCGAGCACGCCGTGCTCGTTCTCGTGGAACGTGATCGTCACGTCGTCGGCGTTCTTTCGGCGGATCACTTCGGTGCGGGTGTGGAACGGGACCCAGCGGTCGCGGCCCTTCTTCACGCGGCGATAGCGGCCGTCACGGCAGTCTTCGACCCACGAGTCGATGCCGTCGAGAAAAGTGTAGGTGGCGCCCCAGGAGAGGTCATTGGTGCGGCCGATCAGCAGGCTCGGCAGGCCGGGCATGGTCGCGGCGATCGCCCAGCGCTCGGCCAGCTCGACGACGATCTCGTACCAGACGTTGGGGAGGCGGTTCACTTCGAGGTGCGGGTCGTTGGCGAGGATGGCACGCCCACTCGCCGTCTTCTGCGGTGCGAGCACCCAGTTGTTCGACGCGACGGCGCGCGGCAGCACGGTGGTCCAGCGGAGCGCCTCGGGCACGAGCCGCTCGCCGAGCGTCACGCGCGTGAGGAGCTGCATGTCGAGCCCTTCGAGCTGACCCGGGAAGAGCTCTTCGAGGTGGGCGCGCGAGACGCCCGCCTGTACCATCTCGACGACGAGCCGCTCCATGTCGCCCTGCGACTGCGCGAGACCGAGGAAGCCGACGACGCGCGACGTCAGCACCACGTCGGCGACCGTCCACGGCGTCGGTCGATAACCAGCGACGCGGAGCTCCCACGGCGCCCGCTCCTGAAAGGCGGTCGTCACGCCGTCGCAGTAGGCGTCGACGAGCTCGCGCACGCGCGGCGGCGACTTGGCGATCTCTTCCTCGGCCCCCGCCGCCAGGTTCATGCGGCGGAAGAAGGTATCGAGCCGCAGCATCTCGTCAGTCGCGGCGAGGATCTCGGATGCGCGGCCCTGACCGATGATGCGCAGCATGAGCATCTGCATGCCGCGATCGACACCGTGGCAGTTGCCGATACCGCGATAGAGGTCGACCTCGGTCTGCGCGTAGACGTGCGGGACGCCGTGCTCGTCACGCTTGATCGGAACCTGGCGTTCGCCCGCCAGGGTCCAGGCGCTGCGGACTCCGAAGACCCGTTGCATTCGTCGAGGGTCAGCCCGCCGAGCGATCGGCCATGTGGAGGATGGGGCGTCGCATGCGAATCGGCGCCAAAGTAGAGGAGCGGTTGGTGCCGCGCAACGCATCACGCATGAGTCGGG
>JBDSJB010000482.1:0-6486 GCA_039917665.1 Binatia bacterium | reverse complement strand
ACCGCGAGTGCGGCGACGAAGAGCGGCACCGCCACCGGAAGCGGCGGCAACGTCGCAATCGCCGCGAGCAACACGGCCACCACGCCGTAGAGGACCTGCAGCATGCGGATGCCGCCGTGACGATCGGCGAGCCAGCCGCCGAATGGCCGCATGAAGCTGCCGGCGAAGACGCAGGCCGCGGTGAGATCGCCGGCGGCGACTTTCCCGACGCCGTACTGGTCGTGAAAGAAGATCGCGAGGATGCTCGCCAGCCCGACGAACCCGCCGAAGGTGATGCTGTAGAAGACCGCGAACCAAAAGGTGTCCATCTGGCGCGCGACCTTGAGGTACTCGATGAACGGGCGCGGCGCCGGTTGTGAGGGACTGTCCTTGGCGCACAGGAAGAACACGAGTGCGGCGAGCACCATGGGCAGCGCGGCGAGCCCGATCGCAGCATGCCAGCCGAAGGCGGCCGCGAGACGCGGCATGAAGAGCGAGGCTAGGACCGTGCCCGAGTTGCCAGCTCCGGCGATGCCCAGGACCAGGCCTTGATGCTCGGGCGGATACCAGCGCGACGCCAGCGGCAACGCGACCGCGAAGCTCGCACCCGGGACGCCGAGGAGCAGCGCCATCATCAGCAACGAACGGTAGGAGTCGACGACGAGCCAGCCCAGCATCAAGGGCACGAAGGTGAGGGCGATCCCGATGAGCCCGGCGCGCCGGGGCCCGATGTGGTCGGTCAGCGTGCCCATCGCGATGCGACAGATGGAGCCACCGAGCAGCGGCGTCGCGACGAGAACCCCTTTCTCGGCGATGCTGAGCCCGAGATCTTCGGCGATGAATGTCGCGAGCGGTCCAAGGACGTACCAGACGGCGAAGCTGACGTCGAAGTAGACGAACGCGGCGAGCAGGGTCGGCCAGTGGCCGGCGGTGCGCAGATCACGGAGCTTCATGCGGCACCCGTCACGGGACGGAAGGAGCATCGGCGAAACATCATAGAGCCTCCTCGAGCTGGTTCATGGCGACGGGCGGCGTGGCCTCATCGGGGGCGGGGAGCGGGGGGAGCCGGACCCAGACGGCGTCCGCGCGGACTTCGATCGGATAGGTACGGAGGCACAGGCTCGGGTCGCTGAGACCCGCGCCGCTATCGAGTGCGAACGTCCGCTTGTGGAGCGGGCAGGCGACCTTCGGCGTCCCATCGTGCGTGCCGAGCAACCCGCGGGCGAGGACGACCTCGTGCCGATGCGGACACGTCGCCTGCGTGGCCCACCACTCGTCACGGATGGCGAAGTGAAAAACGGCGATCCGCGCGTCGCCGTGCGCGATCGTGAGCCCGCCGTCGCGCGGGACGTCCGCAACGCGCGCAACCTCCATCCATGCGTGGTCGGACGTGTCGACGTCATCATGATCCGCAGCTGGCTTGACCGCTGGAGCCTCGGCCCACGGCACGGGCTGCTTTTGCCCACGGACGCGGGTGAAGCCGTCGCCGTTCCTCGGCCCGACAGCGCCCGCGAGTGCGAACTGCCGGCGGCGCTCGGGATCGCGCACGACCGCGGCCCACTCGCACGCGTAGCGCTGCACCAGCCGCTCCATGTCCGACTCGAGCTGCGCCGCGATGCCGAGCGCGTCGTCGACGACGATGGCGCGCAGCTGCTCGAGGCCGCCGTCCAGCCGTTCCAGCCAGCGCGCCGTCCGCTCGAGCGGGTTGGCGGTGTGAATGTAGTACATGAGGAAGCGGTCGATGAGCCGGATCAGCGTGTCGGCGTCCACGTCGGTCGCGAGCAGATCGGCGTGGCGTGGCTGCGAGCCGCCGTTGCCGCAGACGTAGAGGTTCCAGCCTTGCTCGGTCGCGATGATGCCGAAGTCCTTGCTCTGCGCCTCGGCGCATTCGCGGATGCAGCCGGACACGGCGGACTTGAGCTTGTGGGGCGCGCGCAGGCCGCGGTAGCGCTCTTCGATTCGGATCGCGAGCGCCGTCGAGTCCTGCACGCCGAAGCGGCACCACGTCGACCCGACGCAGCTCTTTACGGTGCGGAGCGCCTTGCCGTAGGCGTGGCCGCTCTCGAAGCCCGCGTCGACCAGCGCCTCCCAGATCGCGGGGAGATCCTCGACACGCGCACCGAGCAGATCGATGCGTTGGCCGCCCGTGATCTTACAAGACAGGTCGAAGCGCTTCGCGACCTCGCCGATCACGATCAGCTTCTCGGGCGTGATCTCGCCGCCTGGCACGCGCGGGATCACCGAGTAAGTGCCGCCGCGCTGGATGTTGGCGAGGAAGCGGTCGTTGGTGTCCTGGATCGCCGCGTGGGCGAGCACGAAATCGTTCCAGGTGCTCGCGAGGATCGAGGCGACGGCGGGTCGGCAGACCTCGCAGCCCGCGCCGTTCCCGTGGCTCGCCAGCAGGGTCTCGAAGCTCGCGATGCGTCCGAGCTTGACGATCTCGAAGAGCTCCTGACGCGAGTACGCGAAGTGCTCGCAGAGCACGGTCTTCACGGCGCGACCCGCTTTGGCGAGCTCGGCCTGGAGGATGGTGGCGACCAGCGGCACGCAGCCGCCGCAGCCAGTGCCGGCCCGCGTGCAGGATTTGATCTCGGCGACGGTCGTGAGCCCACCGTCGACGACGGCCTTGCAGATGGCGCCGCGTGTGACGGCGTTGCATGAGCACACCTGCGCGGCGTCGTCGGCGGTGGCGGCCGCGGTGCCGGCCGCGGGTCCGACGAGCAGCTCGTGAGCCTGCTCGGGGACGAGGACGCCGCGCCGGCACATGTCGAGCAGCGTCGCATACGGGCTCGCGTCGCCGACGAGCACACCGCCGAGCAGGTGCGTGCCGTCCCCGCTGAGCACGAGCTTCTGGTAGACGCCGCGCCGGCGATCCTCGAGCACGAGCCGCTGGGCGTTGGTACCGGCGGTCTCGTCGGCGAACGCGTCGCCGAAGCTCGCGACGTCGATGCCGAGCAGCTTCAGCTTCGTGGAGAGATCGGCGCCGGTGAAGGTCGCGTCGCCGCCGGTCAGACGGGCGGCGAGCGCGTCGGCCATGGCGTAGCCCGGGCCGACCAGCCCGTAGATCATGCCGCTCGCGAGCGCGCACTCGCCAATCGCGTAGATCGCGGGATCGCTGGTGCGAAGCTCGGGATCGACGACGATGCCGCCCCGTTCGCCGATGACGATGCCGACGTCGCGCGCGAGCTCGTCGCGTGGACGGATGCCAGCCGAGATCACGACCATGTCGACGGGCAGCGGATCGAGGCCCGCGAGCGCGATCGCTTCGACCGACGGGTCGCCGACCAGCGCCTGCGGTTGCACGCCGAGATGGACGTGGACGCCGAGCTGCGCGATCGCACGGCGCAAGACCTCACCACCGCTCGCGTCCACCTGCCGCGGCATCAGCCGCGGGGCGACCTCGACGACGTGCGTGACGAGCCCGAGATCGTGGACGGCCTTCGCGGCCTCGAGCCCGAGCAGGCCGCCGCCGATCACGGCCGCCGACGCGGCGCGCGCCGACCAAGCGCGAATCGCGTCGAGATCCTCGATCGTGCGGTACACGAAGACACCGGGCAGGGTGGTGCCGGGAATCGGGGGGACGAACGGCGCCGATCCCGTGGCGAACACGAGCGCGTCGTACGGGACGCAGCGGCCGCGCGCGGAGGAAACCGTTTTCGCAGCCCGATCGATGGCGAGGACGCGGTCGCCGAGGTGGAGGGTGATGTTGCGCTGCGCATACAAGACGGCGTCGCCGAGCAGCAGGTCGTCGGCCGTCCGGCCGTCGAAGAGCGAGCTCAGGTGCACCCGGTCGTAGGCCGGGCGAGGCTCTTCGCCGAAGACGATCACGTTCCAGCGTGCCGCCCGGTCGAGCTCGACGAGCCGCTCGCACAAACGATGCGCCACCATCCCATTCCCCACGACCACCAACGTCGCCGACGTTTCTTCCGGAGTAGGCATCGCGCTTGCTTCTCCCTCCAATCTCGGGCGGCGATCGGTGCTGTGCCGCCCAGTTGCAAAGGGGGAATGTGCAACGGTGATGCCAGGACGCGGGAATATCGTGGTGAAGACGGCAGAGAGAAATGCCGTGTCGGCGTGCCGCCGGGTACGGCACTTGCTGCCCGCTCCGCGGGCACGAGGCGGCCATCGTCCCGAGAGATTGCAGCCATCACGCGAGGTGATCGGGACATGATCGAGACCAAGCAGATGCAGATCTTCAAGACGATCGTGGACGTGGGGAGCTTCACGGGCGCGGGTGAGCAGCTCGGGATCAGTCAGTCGGCGATCAGCCAACAGGTTCGTGCGCTGGAGGAGGAGCTCGGTGTCGCGCTGCTCGTCCGACTGGGTCGGAGTACGCGCATGACACCGGCTGGAGAGGTGTTTCTCCGTTGTGCATGCATGGTGCTCGACAAGATCGACGAGACGCGCCGCTTTCTCGACGAGCACGCGCACGGACGCGCGGGCGTCGTTCGCATCGGCACGCCCGAGCCACCGTGCAATTATCTGTTGCCGGAGGTGCTGGTCGAGTTGAAGCGACGCTTCCCGAAGATCGACGCGCGGGTGACGAGCGGACATACCGCAGCGACGCTGGCCCGGCTGAACGCGGGCGAGATCGACCTCGCGTTGCTACCGCTGCCGCTCGAAGCGGAGAAGCTTCGGGTCGTCGAGGTGGGACGCGACGAGCTCGTGGCGGTCGTGCCGCCCGATCACGCGTGGGCGGCGCTCCCGTTCGTCACCGCGCGCGACTTCGAGAAGGAGTCGCTCCTGGTCTACGACCGCGCGAGCCAGATCACCGATCTCACACTCGGGTTCTTGCTCGACGAGGGCGTGTTCCCGCGGATCGCGGTGGAGGTGGATCACCTCGAGGCGCTGAAAGATCTCGCGCAACGTCGGCTCGGGGTCGCGGTGGTGCCGACGTGGTCGGCGCGACGCGAGCTCACGAGCGGCGCGCTCGTGGCGGTCCGGCTCGGGCCGACGGGGCTCACCCGCGGATGGGGCGTCGTGCACGCGGATCTGCAGCCGTATCCTGCGACGCTCCGCGCGTTCGTGCGTCTCCTGGCGGACTGTCTGCCGCCGCTCCTGGCCCACGCCGCCTAGCGAGGTCAGAGGGGCGGCGTGACGGTGAGGGTGAAGCTGCCGCTCCGGCCGTTGTAGCCGTCGACGACGATCACGTACGTCTGGCCCGCGGTCACGGCGAGATCGAGGCGCGAGGCGTGGTCGCTGGTCGTCGCGCTGGCGCAGCCGGGCGCGTCGTCGTTGCAGGCCTCCTCCGTGCCGGTACAGACGCCGGCGCGGACGTACAGGATGGTGTCGAAGCTCGTGTCGCCGGCGCCGCACGTCGAGAAGGAGGCTTGGCCCGACGCGGTCGGCGTCCACGTGAAGACGCTTTCGGATGCATTGCCGCTCGTCGCGCAGTGTCCGGCGAGTTGGCTCGGCGCACCGGTCGTGGAGCCCGCGACGCTGCCGCCCGCGGCCGGCACGACGACCGGCTGCGCGCACGTGCCGAACACGGGCGTGGCGGTCGGGCCGGGCGCGACGGTGGGCGTCGGTGTCGGAACGGGTTCGGTCGAGGTCGGGGTCGCCGTGGGCGCGAGCCCGGGCGCGCCCACGGACAACGTGAAGTTGCCCTGCGAGGCACCGTACCCGTCGACCACGATGAAATAGGTTTCACCCGCGAAGACGGTCGGGGCAATGCGCGAGCCGTGATGACTATTCGGCTCGCTCGTGTAGCAGCCGGCCGAGTCGTCGTTGCACGCGAACTCGGTACCGCCCGAGCAGGTCGTCCCGCGGAGATAGAGGACGCTGTCGTAGGCGGTGTCCGCGCCGCTGCACGTCGCGATGATGGCTGTCCCCGATGTCGTGGGCCTCCAACGATAGACACGCTCGGGCGCGGCGAGCGTGTTGGCGCAGGTCGCCTCGAGCGTGCCGACGCCGCTCGTCGTGCCGGCGAACGTGCCGCCGCCTGCGGGAACGACGATCGGGTCGTCACAGGAGCCGACGCCGTCGATCGGTGTCGGCATCGTCGTCGGGACAGGCGTCTCGGTCGGCGTGGGGGTCGCGGTCGCTGTTGCCCCCGGCGTCGCGGTGGGTGTGACGGTGACTTCGGGGGTGCTGGTCGCCGTCGACGTGGCGGTCACGGTGACGGTCGACGGCGGTGTGCGCGTCGGGGTGGCGGTGATCGTCGGTGTGGCCGTCGCCGTTGGTGTCCTGGTGGCGGTCGGCGTCGGCGTTCTCGTCGGTGTGCGCGTCGGGGTCATGGTGACCGTCGGAGTCGGCGTTGCGGTCGGCGCCACTTCCTCGAAGAGAGCCACGTAGCCGGTGTTGATCGCGGGTGCCGGAAAGTCGTGCGACCGCGCGCCTCCGTCGGACCACGAGACGAATCCGTAGGTCGTGCCGCCGAGGGTCTGCGGTGACGATGCCGAGAGCGAGATGGTGCTGTTGACGATCTCGGTCTTGGTGTACGGGGCCGTCGTGCTCGTCGCACCGGCCGTGATCGTCAAGCCCGGCGGGTCGGTGGCGAGCGTGAGC
>JBDSJB010000481.1:0-2736 GCA_039917665.1 Binatia bacterium | reverse complement strand
GCTTCGCGTTTCGGCTAGCCCGTTGAGGGTACGGGGGGACGGCTCCGCACTACGTCAGGAAAGCGCGAAGTGCGCGCGCAGAGGCGTCCCGCCACCCCCCGGACCACCGACCCTACGAGGGACGGCCGCTGAAGCGCACCGGCATGGTGGCGATGCCGACGATGAAGTTGGACGGGCGGCGGCGCTGCGGGCCGTCGGCTTGCAGCGTGATGTGCGGCAGCCAGGGGCGGAGGGTTTCGAACATCACCCGGAGCTCGAGGCGGGCGAGGCTGGCGCCGAGGCAGAAGTGCGCGCCGTGGCCGAACGCGAGGTGCTCGTTCGGATGGCGATCGACGTGAAATAGATTGGCCTGCTTGAAGACGCGCTCGTCGCGATTCGCGGAGGGATAGAGCGGCAACACCTTTTGGCCGGCGTGGATCGTCCTGCCGCCGAGCTCGGCGTCGCGGGTGGCCGTTCGGTTCATGTTCTGGACCGGCGTCACCCAGCGCAGCATCTCCTCGACGGCGGTCGGAACCAGCGCCGGGTCGGCGACCAGCTTCCGCTGCTGGTCGGGATTCAGCAGCAACGCCTCCATGCCGCCGGTGATGACGTGGCGGGTGGTTTCGTCGCCGCCGATCAGGATCAACAGGCTCTCCTGCAGGATGGCGTCGTCGTCGAGGCGCTGGCCCTCGATCTCCGCGTGCACGAGCGCGCTCATCATGTCGTCGCGGGGATGGGCGCGGCGGTCGGCGGCGACGTGGCGGTGATACTCGGCGTACTCTTCGAATGCCGTCATCGCCCGCATCATCGTCTCGGGCGCGGCGCTCGAAGACGTGCCCTCGATCAGATCGTCCGACCAGCGCAGCAAGCGGTCGTGATCCTCCGGCTCGACGCCGAGGAGATCGCCGATCACCATCATCGGCAGCGGCCCCGCGACGTCGTGAACGAAGTCGCACGTCCCGCGCTCGGCGGCGCGCTCGACGAGCTCAGCGCAGATCGTTCGGATCTTCGGCTCGTGGTCGAGCACCCGACGCGGCGTCAGACCTTTGTTCACGAGGGCGCGCCGTCGGCGATGCTCTGGGTCGTCCATGTTGATCATCGACGGGATCGTCGGCGAGTCCGGCCGCGAGCCCTCGCGCGAGCAAAACGTGGTCGGGTCGCGCGAGACCCGCAGCACGTCGTCGTACGCGGCGACGCCCCACACCTGTCCGGCTTCGTCCCAATGGACGGGCGACTCGGCGCGCATCCACGCGAACGCGGCATGCGGATCGTCGGCGTACCAGGCACCGTCGAGCAGGCGGATGGCGGGGGGCGTCGACACGAATCGGCTCCTACTTCGCGACGCCGATGGTGCGGTCGCGCGTCAGGGTGGCGACCTCGTCAGCGCTGAATCCGAGCGTTCCCAGAATTTCGACGCTGTGCTGGCCGTGCACCGGAGGGCTCAGACGGACGCTCCCCGGCGTCCCGCGCAGCTTCACGGGCACGCCCGTCACCTCGAGATCTCCCAGGGTCGCGTGCTCGGTCGTGACGATCATGTCGTTGTGGCGGACCTGAACGTCGGCGGCGACGTCCTGGATCTCGTGGATCGGCGCCGAGAGCACGTCGGCTGCGATCAATCGGCGGAGTAGATCGTCGCGGTCGAAGTCTCTGCA
The DNA here is from genome assembly GCA_039917665.1 of Binatia bacterium. Lineage (GTDB taxonomy): Bacteria > Desulfobacterota > Binatia > UTPRO1 > UTPRO1 > UTPRO1. Next base: position 1,105 of record JBDSJB010000481.1, on the reverse strand, counting down.
GCGCGCCGTCAGCACTCCGTCGAGCTCGTCCTGGCGCTGCAGGCGCGCCGCGATTTTCGCGAAGCGCGGATCGGTGGCCCAATCGACTTCCAGGGCGCGGCAGAGATTGCCGAAGAACTTGTCGGACGGACACGTGATGACGATGCCCTTCCCGTCGCGACACGGGTACACGCCCGACGGCGCGAAATATTGGCTGCGGTTGCCCGTCCGCGGCGTGACCTCCTTTTTCAGGAACCACGCTCCGAGGCCGCTCGCCTGCGCGTGCACGAGCGCGTCGAGCAGCGACACGTCGATGCGTTGCCCCTGCCCCGTCTTCCCCCGCACGAGCAGCGCCGCCAGCACGCCCGTCACGACGAGCTCGGAGGTCATCACGTCGACGAGCGGGACGGTCACGCGGACCGGGTTGCCGTTCGGGTCGCCGTTCAGCGACAGCAGGCCAGCGTAGCCCTGCGCCAGGAAATCGATGCCTGGTCGACCCGCATACGGCCCGTCCGGCCCAAACGCCGTGACGCCCACCCAGATGACGTCGGGGCGATGCGCCTTCACTTGCTCGTACGCGAGCCCGAGCTTCGAGAGCGCCGGCTCGCGCACGTTGGTGATGACGACGTCGCTCGTCGCCGCCAAGCGCGCGAACACCGGTTGCGCCGCCGCCTGCTGCAGGTCGAGCACGAGGCTCCGCTTGTTGCGATTCAGGCTGAGGAACGGCGAACGTTGCCCGTCCCGCTCCGGCCCGAGATGGCGGCTGTCGTCGCCGTAGTGGGATTCCACCTTCACGACGTCGGCGCCGAGGTCGCCGAGCAGCGTCGCCGCATACGGACCCGCGAGCATGGTCGCGAGGTCGAGGACGCGAATGCCGTCGAGGGGCGTCACGTCACGGAATCGCGCCGGCGGTCTTGAGCGCGCCGATCTCGTCCCAGTCGTAGCCGAGCATCTCGAACAGGATCATCTCGGTGTCTTGCCCGAGCTCGGGGCCGAGGCTGCGGATCGTACCCGGCGTCTTGCTGAGCGTAACGGGCATCCCGCGGACGGTGACCGTGCGGTTCACTTCCTCGCAATGCGTCTCGCTCAGGTAGGCGTTGGCCCAGGCCTGCGGGTCTTGGGCGAG